>CAZLII010000180.1:0-8032 GCA_964559065.1 uncultured Nitrospirales bacterium
GATTTATTCCGCCGATCTCAACCTTATCAGGACTTATGGCGAGCCGGTTACCCTAGTTGTCGCGGGCGCGGTCGAGCAGGGTTCCCAAGAACAGCGCCATTCCCTTGGACACCGGCGCGGCCCCCGGATAACGGATGAACTCGACATGCCCGTCCATAAACAGCACATTGGCCCCGCCGGGCACGTGATTGAAGTATCGCACGTTGCGGGAAATCGTATCATACATCACAAAGACTTCGCTTTGCGCGGTGGCGCTTGCGGCGGGATTGTTGATGTCCGTGATCAGGAAGCGCTCTATGCCTTCGCGAATCCGGTACACCGTTGCGCCGCCGCCGTTGCCGTCGTTCTGGTAGCCCGGCGGCATGGCGCGGTCGGAATCCACGAGTTGAAAACTGCGGGCCAGGAACTGCGATTCATCGGTCAGCGTCACCGACGTGATCGCCTCGAAAAGGAGGCTGAAAAAAGCGCCGATGAACTGGCGCGGCCCGGAGGCGTTGGGGTCGTCCAGAATCAAATTATGGTTTCCGGGCAGATTGGCGATAATGTCGCCGATGTCAATCTGCGGGTGTTGATCGCCGCATCGGTCCAGCACCCACCCCGTATAGACATAACTGAGATCGATCTGCCCGCGCCGCCGGTGCAGGTTGTATGCCCCTGTTTCCGGGTCCCGGATTTGATCGAGCGTGCTGTCAGGATCGGATGGACACAGGATGATGGCGGGGTCCGTGAGGTATTCCGGATAAATCGCGTTGACCATCGGGCCGGCGGCGAGAATCACGCGCGTGCGCGACCGCGCCTCGAATTGCAGCGGAGGAAACTTTCCTCCCGGCGACTCGTTGGCGTACATCTTGTAAATCAGCCCGAATTGCTTGAGATTGTTCTGGCAACTCGAGCGGCGGGCCGCTTCGCGGGCGCGGGCCAGCGCCGGCAGGAGTATCGCGGCCAGAATGGCGATGATTGCGATGACCACCAGCAGTTCAATGAGCGTAAAGCCTTTTGATTCCTTCATGTCGGATTCCTCGCGTGGTTTTCGTCAGGCGCTGGATCGATCACGGCCGCCGAAACACGCGCCAGGCTTCCGAATGTGAATATGACCAAAGGCGGGACACCGGGGTTTCACGCGGAGTAAGGTTACGCTCTCTGCCGGTACAGGGTGGCGTCCACCGAGGCGGCCATGGCCGCCGCATCGAGGCCGCCGCCGAGGAAGGCATTCATCGCGGTGGCGGCGGCTGCGGGATGGTCAATGATGGCGCGGTGTTCGAGATACAGCGCCTGCACCCAGGGCTGCGCGGCGATCCACGCCTCCACCTGCTTGAGGTGTTTGGCATAGACTTGGGCCATCTGCGCGTCGTCGTCCGCCTCCGCCGATTCGCCCCGGCGTATCAGCATATGTCGTTGTGAAGCAAGCACTTCGGGCATGGCCCGCCGCAGAAAAACGATCCGGCACGAATGCGTGTGCGGCAGTTCGGGCAGCAGGAAGGAAATGATTTTCACGGCCTTGCCGACGGCATCCGGCAGCCACGCCTTGTCTTCCTTCAGGCGCTTCACCCGCTCGAATTCGTAATAGCCCTTCGGGTTGTCGTCATCGGGCCGGCGGATGCGGTCCGTCAGGATGGGCATGCCGCCGGCCTCGAGCATCCGCATCGCCATCGAGGTGCCCGAACGCGGCAAGCCGGAAACGACGGTGATGAAATTTCGGGGTGTGATTGCCATAGGGGGATTGTAGCGAATGGAGGACCATGGGCGCCACGCGCCGCGCCGGAGCAAAAGGACAGAAAGGACGCCAGAGACGATAGGGACGGGAGGGACAAGGGGGACGGCAGACACCAGCAAGGAGGAAGTGGCCGGTGGGAGCGTCTGAGTTCCGCGAAGCCATTACAAAGAACACTCGTGAAGAATGTCGAGGATTTCTGCAACGGCGTTTTCCAAACCGATAAAAAGGGCGCGGGCGATGATGTCGTGCCCGATGTTGACCTCGCACAGGCCGGGGAGCAAGGCGACGGGTTCGAGGTTGCGCACGGTGAGGCCGTGGCCGGCGTGAAGTTCCAGTCCGGTATTCGCGACATATTCCGCGCACACGCGGAGCCGGTCGAGTTCGCAGTCCGCCTCGTCCTCTTTGGCGTTGGCATAGGCCCCGGTGTGCAGTTCCACGCAGTCCGCGCCAATCTCTGCGCTTGCTTCCACCTGCTCCCGCTCCGGGTCAATGAACATGCTGACGCGGATGCCGTGGTCGTGCATGCCCCGCAGCACATCCTTGAGGCGTGGTATCTGTGCGGCCACGTCCAGCCCGCCTTCTGTGGTGACCTCCTGGCGATGCTCCGGCACGAGGCAGACCGTATGCGGCTGGATGCGGTGGGCAATGGCGATGATTTCATCTGCCGCCCCCATTTCCAGGTTCATTCGCACCTGCAACACCTGCTTCAGCGCCTCGACGTCATGGTCTTGAATGTGCCGGCGGTCCTGCCGCAGATGCACGGTGATCTGATGCGCCCCCGCCAGTTCGCAAATCTTCGCCGCAGCAATCACATCGGGCGCGCGTCCCTTCCGCGCTTCCCGCAGCGTCGCCACATGGTCAATGTTCACACCCAGTTCTATCATGGCGTGCCGTCCTTGTGGTTGTCCCGGCAATGCCGGGCATTACCCATACTTTACCCCATGACCCGGGAATGAGCAAGATGACCGGGATCAATGAACCCTTTTGCTCCTTTGGCTCCTTTGGCCGATAGACCGTTGTTACGTCATACCGACACATTGACAAGGGTCGGGTGCAAAGCGGATACTGGAGAGAACCGGGCGGGGGCGCATGGGCGCATCGCACGGCAACATTATCGGGCGTATCCAGGGGTGTCGGGCGCGCCTGTCAGCATCGAAAGAGCGTTTTCATGAGCATCCATCGCCTGCATGTTATCTATATTCGCCCATCGCGTTATGACGATGACGGTTACGTCATTCGCCATTGGCGGGGGGTGCTGCCGTCGAATACGTTGTGTTGCCTGGAGCATCTGACCCGGTCCCTGGCGGATTCGGGGGCCTTTGCCGGGGATTTCGCGGTAACCGTGGAAACCCTGGACGACACGGTGCAGCGGATTCCATTGCGGCGCATTGCGCGCGTGAACCGGAAACCGGGCGTGCGGGTGGTGGTCGGCTTGACCGGCGTGCAGACCAACCAGTTCGCCCGCGCGGCGGACATCGCCTTGCAATTGCGCGCGGTCGGCGTGCAGGTGATGATTGGCGGCTTCCATGTCAGCGGGGTGCTCGCCTTGTTCGACGCGCCGTCGCCGGAATTGCAGCCGATGCTGGACGCCGGGGTGTCGCTGGTCAAAGGCGAGGCGGAAGCGCCGGGCGCGCTGGAAGGCATCCTGCGGGATGCGGCGGCGGGCAAAATGCAGCCGATCTATGATATTCGGGATTTTCCGAACCTGCTGGACGCCCCCGTGCCCCGATACGATTCCCGGATGCAGCAGCGATATTTCACCAAGACAATGGCCACGATTGACACCAGCCGGGGATGCCCCTTCAATTGCTCTTTTTGCACGATCATCAATGTGCAGGGCCGAAAGATGCGGCACCGGTCTGCGGCGTGCGTGCTGCAGGCAATCGAGGAAAACTACGCCGACGGCATCCGCACGCATTTCTTTACTGACGACAATTTCGCGCGCAATCCCGCGTGGGAGGAAATTCTCGACGGCATGATCGCGCTGCGTGCGCGCGGCTTGGATGTGAATTTCATGATGCAGACCGATACGCAGGCCCACCGCATCCCCCGCTTTGTGGAAAAAGCCGCGCGGGCGGGATGCTACCTCGCGTTCATCGGCATGGAAAGCGTCAACCCGAAAAACCTCGAGGCGGTGGGCAAGCGCCAGAACCATGTGGAAGACTACGCCGAGATGGTGCGCGCCTGGCGCCGCCATGACGTTCTTGTGCATGTCGGCTATATTGTCGGCCTGCCGCACGACACGCCGGAATCCGTCCGACAGGACATGGAAACCCTGCACAACAAGGTTCAGGTGGACCTCGCGTCGCTGTTCATGCTGGTCCCCCTGCCCGGATCGCGCGACCATTATGACATGGTGCGGCGCGGGGTCCCGATGGACGCCGACCCCAACAATTTCGACGGACTCCACGAGACGTTCCGGCATCCCCACATGCAACCGGGGCAGTGGCGCGCCTGCTACGACGCATCCATGGCGTATCTCTACAGCAAGGAAAACATAGTAACCCGGCTGCTGCGCTCCCCTGCGTGTTACAGTCACCGTTTCTGGCTGGCCTTGTGGTACCGCTACGCGACCCTGGAGGGCGCGCATCCCATGGCGACCGGATTATTCCGCCTGAAGGAACGGCTGTCGCGGCGCGCGGTGTTTCCCCGCGAGGGGTTGCTGCGCTTCACGTGGCGACGCATCAAGGACGCCGCGCAGGGGATGCGGCGTTATGTCGGGCTGTTCTTTGAATTCCAGGAAATCTGGATGCTGACGCGCGAGCCGCGCGACCCGCGCTGGGCCGTGCTGGCGGATTTGCGGGAACGCTGGGAAGCGGTGCAGGAACGGATCGCGGAATGCAACCTGCGCGGGCGCTATGACGAAGCCGCGCAGGAAGCGCTCGCCATGATCGCCGCCGCCGCCGAACGCATGCGGCAACTCAGCGCAGGCGGAGGGGCGCTCAGCGCGTCGGCGCGCCGCAAACTCGCCGCGCTGACGCAGGACGTCGATCGCTATCTGTCCAGTTTTGACATGCAGCCAGGCTGGATGCGCGTGGCAGACGCACGGCGCTACATCAGCGAGCGTATCCTGGCGGGATACGAAGAAGCCGCCATCCGCTATGTTGCCAGGCGCCGCCAATTCAACGCCTACCGCCGCGAACTGGCGCAAAGCATCCGCTCCGGCCGCATCCTGACCATGGATATTGGACGCCTGCCCTTTGCCCTCGCCTGGGAGATTTTTTTCGCAAGCCGGTTCATGCTGCATTTGCTGAAGGGTCAATAATTCGGCGGGTGCTGTCCTTGCCGTTCTTTGTATGCCGTGTTCCCGCCGTATCCCCTCACTCAATCTCCGGCAGCAACGCAATAAACTCCCGCCAATCCGTGAAGGTGTGGTGGGCCTGTGTATTGCCGAGGAAACGGTCATTGACGCCCGCGTAAAGGGCGGCCTTCGCGCCCACATTGCGCGCGCCGACAATGTCGGTGGGTTCGAGATCGCCGATGTGTAACAACTCTTCCGGGGCCACGTCCAGCGCCTCGGCGGTCCGCGCAAACATCGGGGTCTGGGGTTTGGCCACGCCGACCTCGTCGGAAAAGGTGAGCGCGACAAAATGCTCCGTGAACTGGTGGCGGTCCATGAGCACGCGCAACGAGGAACCCGGGCTGATGCCCGTATCGGAGATAAGCCCGACTGGATAGCGTTGCGCGGCGGCGCGCACCGCATCCAGCGCATAATCAATCGGGTCCGGCGGGTAGTTCAGAATGGCGGTGGCGAAGAGATGCGTCAACTCGTCGGCGACATCAGGGTGCAGCGAGGCACCCAGCCGTTCAAAGGTCATGCGCACCCCGTCTTCGGGCCTGAGTGTGCGTTGATCCTCCAGATGCGAGCGGTAGAACTCCCGAAAAGTCTCCTGGAGAGCGTTTTTCGCGGCTTCTTCGTCCGCTCCGGCGGCGCGCATCACGGCTTCCAAGCGGAACCGTTGCCGTTCCTCTGAGCGCGCATCGCGGAACAGCGTACCCCAGAAATCAAAGGTAATCGCCCGAACAGGCATGGCGTTTCCTTGCTTGTTTCCGATCTTGTTTCGCTTCCGTCATTCCAGATAATACCGCAACGGAATCGCCGCCAGCGTCGCCAGCCCCACGATAATCAAGATATACACCAGCGCTGTGACCAAAAAATGCAGCCAGGCCCTCCCGCCCCGCGCGCCGAACGCGCCGCGATAGACATACACATGACATCCGAACGCAACCAGCCCCAGGACAAGATAGACGGGATTGACCCACGGCGGCGGCGTTACGCCGCCGCGACGCAGGGCCACGTCCAGCATCACTTGGATGCTCCAGGACCCTCGCGCGCCGCCCGCCAGGTAGGCCAGATAGAAGCCGGGCGGCGTCAGCGGCAACGATGCTAATGCCAGGCGAAACATGGCTTCGGAAAACCGCTCCGTCTGGCCGCCGAAGCGCGGCGCCGTCAATGCCAGCAATGCCGCCCAGAGGATTCCGGCCAGCGGAAACACCGCCATCCAATGCAGCGCCTGGATCATCGTGGATGCGTTGACCACCGAGAAATAATACATAATAAGACCGCCGCAGGCTTCGATGGTCGGCATCGGCCACCCGGAACGGCCGTAGTATGTGAAGGTGTAATACCACCCCAAACTGAACCCGAAAGCCAGCCATAGGGCCACGGCATTCACCCAGTTGAAGAATATTATCCGCCGCGTACTTGACATGGCAGAGAGCATACCGACTGTCGCGGCGCATTGCAAAGAAACCGCTGCAGGAAACAATGAAAAAGTGCTGTTTGCGCAATTTCGCGTGTTCTGCTAAGTACAACCCAACACAATAAAGGGAACAAAATAGCGGAGTATGGGCTTCCCGCGCGTGGTCAGCAAACACCATGGCCGAGACGGCTATGCTACAATCCCGCATTCAATGTAAACTTTTTTGTGTTGGGTTGTACTGAGGTGGCCGCCGGGAAAACAGATATGTCGTCTGATATCACTGAGAAGAAAAATAATTGTGAGCGCTTGGATGCCGAAGCCGTACCATTGAAGGCAACCGCGACAATGCCGGCGCGGACGCGGCGCATGGTGCTGGCCGGGGTGATCGCGCTGGCCGTGGTCCTGCGCTTGTACGGACTCGCCGACCAGAGCATCTGGTACGACGAGGGCTTTACGCTGATGTACGCGCAGACGGTGGATTGCTCGTTCGCATTTTTCAGCAAGGACATC
The DNA here is from genome assembly GCA_964559065.1 of uncultured Nitrospirales bacterium. Classification (GTDB taxonomy): domain Bacteria; phylum Hydrogenedentota; class Hydrogenedentia; order Hydrogenedentales; family CAILVY01; genus CALEDJ01. The sequence continues at coordinate 6,928 of CAZLII010000180.1, forward strand.
ACCAGCGACGCGCCCCTGCCCGCCGTGTTGCTGGCGGGCTGGGAAAAGGTCGCGGAGGCGCTTCCCTGGCTGCGCCACGGCGCAAAATCGTTTGATTTCTGGCTGCGCCTGCTGCCGTTTTTCTGGTCTGTCATCGGCGTGGGCCTTGTTTACGCCGTGTGCCGCCTGATCTTCGGTCGCGATGACGTCGCCCTGCTGGCGGCGCTGCTCTGCGCGGTCAGCCCGTTTCAGGTCTATTATGCGCAGGAACTGAAGCCTTATTCTCTCCTGTTTTTCCTGTCCATGGCCGGGCTGTACTGCACACTCCGCGCCCTTCAGGAAGGACAACTGCGGCATTGGGTCGGAGTGACAGTCTTTCTTCCGCTGGCCTTCTACAGCCATTTCATTGGCGTGTGGACCATCGCCCTGTGTAACGTGTATGTGTTCGCCGCATACTGGCGCGACCGCCCGTTGCTTGCACGGTGGTTTCTTTGTCAGGGCGTCGCTTTTGTGTTGTGCCTGCCCATTATTTTCATGGCGTTCCAAATCAGCCGGACCTATGAAAGCATTACGAACGTGTACACCAGCCGTCCCACCGCCCTGCACGGCCTGCTTTCGTTCAAGACGTTCTTCGCCGGATACAGCGCCCGGGCGACGTTGTATCTCCCCTTGTTCCTGTTGGCGGCGCTGCTTTTTCTCTGGGGGCTGGCGCGCAGCGCTCGTAACCCGCGAAACCTGTTGCTGATCGCGCTATTCGTCCTCTTTCCCATTGCGGCGAATGTGATCGTCTGGCGCATGCGTCATTTTCCCGTTTATGAACACAGGCTGTTCATTTTCTCCTCCGGAATCGCCTACTGCGCCGTGGCGCTGGGCGTCATGAGCCTGCCCCGACGGATTGCCTGGGCGGTGGGCATTGCGCTGGTCGTGATGATGAGCGCATTGCTCCCGGACTATTACCGGCAGCACCTGCACCCGCTGGAGTCGCACCGGATGGGCGTGCGGTACAAGGTGGACAACCGCGCCGCCGCCGCGTTCCTCTCAGCGCGCCTCGAACCCGGCGACGTCGTCGCGCATGCGAGTCATTTCACGCTGTTTCCCTTCCGCCATTACCAGCGCGGCCGCGCGG
>CAZLII010000181.1:0-8006 GCA_964559065.1 uncultured Nitrospirales bacterium
CCTCCTTACGAAATAAGGACTTACGACGAAATCTCAGAGGGGTGTTGAACTCAGGGGCGGCGGCAACTGCCTCTACATGGATGGTCACGTCGAATGGCTGCTCTGGCCCAGCAAGTTTCCAAGCAATTTGGTCGGGGTCTTGCTGAGCGCAGTTTTCTGAACATGAGAACGACTACATGGCGCAAGACCTTCAGGAAGCATTCGCGTTCTTTGTGCCCCGTTCTTAAATAGAAGTCGCTGCATCTCGTTACATTACTTCTGCGGTGTAACGCAGCACCGCAGCGCCGGATGCTGCATCACGCGCAACACGTCATCTGGTCCATCATGCGCCGGCAATACGGGGCATGGGGATGGATTCCTTGGCCAGTTCGGCGTGGAGGAATTTCACCAGCAACTGGTTTTTCAAGGGTTCATATTCGGCGAGATTCCAGAGATTCCGGTCCTCATTGGGATCGTTTTTCAGGTCAAACAACTCCCCGTATTCCTGGTTGCAGTAAATCGTGATCTTGTACCGGTCGTTAATGAAGGTTTTCTGGTGAATGGTGGTGGGCTGGTGCCGGTTTTCGACAACGACATGGTCGCGCGCCGCATCGTCGTTGCCGCGCCAGACCTCGTACTGGTCCACCCCGGCGAAATGCCAGGGGATGTCAATCCCGGCGAAACTGAAAAAGGTCGGCGGCAGGTCCACTAACGATTGCAGCGCCTGCGAGCGCTTTCCCGCCGGAATGGTTCCCGGCAGGGAGGCGATGAACGGCAGGCGAATGCCGTCTTCAAAATGGAATGCGCCTTTCGCGTAGAGTCCGTGCTGGCCGTGATAGTGCCCGTGATCCGTAGTAAACACGATCAAAGTGTTTTCGGCTATGCCCAGCGCGTCCACTTTGTCCAGCACCTTCCCGATGTAATGATCAAGCATGCTCACCATGCCGTAGTAGTAGGCGATGTCCCGCGCCAGGTCCTTGTCATCGCGCCTGTGCGTGTGAAACCCGTGGCATCCGCTGCCGCCGTGCTCCTGGTATCGTTTGTTGTATTCCGGTCCCGCACCCTGCATCCGGGTGAGTTGGTAGTGAATCGGCATGTCATCCATTTTGTCCGCCGGAAACCTGGGAAGAACGATGTTCTCCGGGGCATACATGGACGCCCAGGGTTCGGGCAGCAGGTAGGGCGGATGCGGGTCGAAGTAACTGGCCCACAGGAAAAACGGACGCTCCTCCCGGACGTATTGCTCCATCAGCGCATTGGTGCGCTCGGTGATCCAGGTGTTGTAGTGGTACTCCTCCGGAATGTTCCAGACCCCATACTGGCGACTCTGGGTTCCGGTGGGTTTTGAGAACCAGTCGCGCCAGCAGTCTCTGCCGCCCTTTTCCTCCATCCACAGGGCATAGTGTTGGCCCACATGCGCTTCATCCACGTGGTTGCGCGCGAGTTCGACATGCTCGAAACCATAGAAAGGCCCGTTGAAATGGCGCCAGAAATCCAGGTCTTGCAGCACGGGATATGCCTCCAGGGAAGGGTGTTCCATGGTGCCCTGCAGGGGCTGGAAGTGGGCCTTGCCGATCAGCGCTGTGCGGTATCCGGCCCGCGCAAAGTCATTGCCGATGCACGGCTCCGATTCCGCGAGCGCGGTTCCGAGCCCCCACGCGCCGTGCTGGCTGGGGTATTTACCCGTGATCAGCGATGCGCGCGTGGGGGTGCATGTGGGGTTCACCGTGTATGCCCGGTCGAAAATGGCGCCCCGGGCCGCCAGCCGGTCCAGGTTCGGCGTCTTGACGGCCGGATCGTTGTATCCCATGGCCATGTAATGATGCTGATCGCTAGTGATGAAGAGGATGTTGTTGCGGCGGTATCCCTCGCGCGAGGCGCGCGGGACCGTGTGTTTTCCCGCAAAAGATTCCGCAAACAGCGCGTTCATTTGTTCGCGTTGTTTTGGCGACGGCGTATTGGGGCGCAGTTCCGGAAGCGACGGCCCATCCGACGCTCCCAATACCGCACCGGGAACGGCGACTCCAATCCCCGCTGTCTTGATGAAATCGCGCCGTGAAAACATAATTGTTCTCCTCCCGTTTCGTCAGAAAACTCGCAACCGGCCTTCCTACAACATCTCGCCGCTTCATCATATCGCAGGCGGACGTTCATCTCCATGATACTGCAAACGGAAGCCGTCGGCATCCCAGACGATATAGGAGCGGGAGGCGCGCCAGTCGCCGGGGTTGAGGTAGATGCCTGTGCCGGACGGGGCGGGGTGTTCTTCCAGGGCGGGGGCATGGGCATGGCCACAGCCCACGATGTCGGCCTCGCCTCTGGCGAGGAGGTCCTTGGCGTAAGCGCGGATGGCCGCCGCTTCGGGGCCGTGGGCGGTGTCCTCCACGCGGGTGAGGGTGCGGCTGCCGTGGCTCACGCCCTGCGCGATGGCCATGGCCCAGTCCGGGTGGATCAGCCGGAACAGGCGCACCACGAGCGGATTGCGCGCGAAGCGCTTGTAGATGCGGTAGCCCCAGTCCCGGGGATTGACGCCGTCGCCGTGCACGAACAGGGCGGTTTTGTCACCGAAGAGCAGCCGTGCCGGTCCCTGGTGGATGTGGAAACCGAGTTCATCGCGCAGGAAGCGCCCGGCCCAGAAGTCGTGGTTGCCGCAGACCAGGTGCAGTTCCGTGCCGGCGTCGCGCAGGTCGGCGAAGGCGCGCAGCACCTCGAAGCAGCCGGAAAAGACCACATGGCGGTATTCAAACCAGAAGTCAAAGAGGTCGCCCAGGCAGATGAAGCGGTCGTATTCTTCGGGGGGGAATGCGCGGAGAAAGGACACGAAGGCGTCGCGGTCGGGCCGGTGGGCCGCGCCGGTTTTGAGATGCACGTCGGAAAAAATGAGGGTCTTTTTCACACCGGGCCAAACTTGCTGAGCGGCCAGAAGCGGAACACTGCTTTCCCCACGATTTGATCGCTGGTGATCGCCCGGAAACTCCGGCTGTCTTTGCTGACGCTCCGGTGGTCGCCCATGACGTAGTATTCGCCCGGCCGCAGGTCAATTTCGTCCACATCGGGTGAACGGGTTTCGGCGGGGCTTAAATACTTTTCCTCCACCTTGCGGTTATTGATATAGACCGTTCCCCGGTCATACTTGACATGGACCGGCGGCGTGAGGTCGCGGCCGTTGTCCGTGGCCTGCGCACTGACGGTGTTTCGGATTCGTCCCGGCGGGCCTTTGGCGATAATCCGCTTCACGTAGCGTTTATTGGATTCCACGCTGCTTTCAAAAACCACAATATCGCCGGGCTTAATTGTTTCCCATCGGCGCAGAAAAGGCAGTTTGCTCAATTCATGGGGCAGTTTGAAGACCAGAATCCGTTCCCGGTCTTCCAAGGTGGGCAGCATCGAGGGTCCCTGAACTTGATAACCTTCCACCACGAAACTCTTTAGGGTCCAGAAAAGAATCAGGAACAGGACGACCATTTTGACGAGTTCAATGACCTCGCGCCGAACTTCCTGCTTCGGCGTAGCCTGTTCCGGCTCCTGGGGGTATTTCTCCTGCACTTCCACGGCCCTGTTCATCCTCTACACGGCGTTTTGGCAATGCGAAAACGCGCTTGTCTTAGATGCTCTGTTAAGTCTGCCACAGATTGGATACCGTCGTCAAATTCAAGGGCATACGCCCCAACATCTTCCAAATGGTGGGCATCGCTGGCGGCGACTCCCGGAATGCCGGTTTTTCTGGATAGCATCCGCGCCTGACGTTGTTCCTCCGGCTGAAGATTCACGCTTTGCACTTCCATGGCGTGAAAGGGCATGCGCGTAATGCGCCCGTCAAAGCCGACGCTGGCGCGGGTGGGGTGCGCTGCGATGCAGGCGGCGCCCATTTTCAGGGCTTTTTGCAGCATCTGCTCCGGGTCCTGATCAGGTTCAAAGGATTTAACTGCTTTTGCGTCAAGACCATAGACGAGAATATCGCCTTTGGAAGAGGAATATTCAAAACCCGAAAAAAGCAGAAAACCCGGCGCATCGGCCGCTTCGACAAGCGCTGCCAGTTCTTCCTCCTCCCATTGATGATGGTGTTCCGTAATCACAAGCCCGTCCAGCCCGGCCTCCACCGCCCGCAGGACCAGTTCCTGCTCATCAATCCGGCTGCATGCCGAAAAGCGCCGTGTATGCGTATGAATGTCGAAAAGCAGTCCCATGGTTTCCTATTCTCATTTCGTTACGGCCGGTGCTTAAGGCGCGACGGTCCGGGGGTTCCCCGGCGGACGCCGTTCATGCGGAAATCAGTCCCAGCCGGGGCGGCAAGGGCGAATCCTTTCGCAATCGTGGAACAATAACTTCGAGGTCCGTATTCACCGCCTGGCGGGCCACGAAGAGGGCCGCCGCCGGGTGCAGATAGGCCAGTTCTTTCAGATACTGCCACCACTCGCCGGATTCGATGGCGCGCCCGAGCAGGGTTTGCGGGATGCGCACGGCATCCGCCACGGCCTCGTCGGCGGCCATTTCTTCGGTCAGCCGCGCAGCGGCCATGTCCTCTTCTTCTTTCCGTCGTTTTTCAAGCGCCTCCTGGAACGTCTGGGCGATGGCGCACGCCTCGCGGTAGTTTTCGGCGAATTCGTCCCATCCGGGGTCTTGCGCCCGAATCAGCGCGATCAGAAAGTCCACCTGCACATCGAGAGGCCGCTCGCAAATCCGGGCGGCTGCCGGGTCATCCGACAACAGATAGGCGAGCGCGGTGCGCACATGCGATTCCACGGGCTGCACAGGCAGGCTGTCCTCCGGGCGTTCGGGGTAGTCCGCATGCAGGATCAGCGCCCGCTGCTGGTGGTTGGGCACGGCTGGCAACGGCTCCGGGAACGCCGCATAATCGTAGTTCAGGCCCGTTGCGACCCGGTAACCGTGCACGGCCTGCGGGATGTCCCCGCGGTCCAGCGCGGTGTCCGCCGCCTCGAAAAAAGCGGCCTGCATCCGCGCCCGGATGCGCAGCAGTTCATAGGCCTGGGCGGCGGCGGTGTATTTGCCCAGCCGCACCGCATTGTCCGCCAGCGCCAGTACCAGTTCCGACGGCAACTGCGGCGGACCATCCTTCTCCAGTTGTTGGCGCACGTGCGTGCGCGTTTCGACTCGTTTCACCAAGCCCAGCGCGTCGCGAAAGCGTTTTTCGTTCTCGTCCTCTGGCAGCAGATACGAATACTTGGCGCTTTGGATGTCCTCCGTGGAGGTATTACGCAGGGGCGAATAGGGCAGGAACAGGAAACGGAAATTGACGATGTCGCCCTCGGCCACGGCATAGGCGAGGCAGTTGTCAATGGTGTCCTGGTCCACCGGCGGCTTCTGTTCACGGGTGCGTCTGAACAGGCTCATTTGACGCCCTCCGCGATGATCGTCGCTGCTGTCCGGCGCCTTTCTTCCCAATCCAGGCGCGGCGGGGTCACGTCGTAGTAGGGGAGCCGCTCATGGATTTCCTGATAAAGCCGTTGCCGGTGATGGCGCAGCACGCGGCTCGCGTGGCGTTCGTGGTAGGGGTCCCAGCCGCTCGCTTCGACGCATTCGGGGTCGCGGCCCGCCTCCAACATCAATTCCTCCATGTAGGTGGACAGGAAATGCCGGAGCGCATTGTCGAAGGCGCGCCGCAACGATTCCGTTTTTGCGGGGTCCGCCGCGCCGTTCGCTGCCTGCCGCCATTCTTCCTCCAACGCAATGACGCGCTTGCGGTCTTCGACATAATGTTCCCGACGATCATTGTCGCGCAAGATATAGAAAGCCGCATTCATCTGCGCCATTTGCAGCAGATAGGCGTCGCGACGCTCGCCGCTGAGTTCCGTCTGGTGGATTTCGACCACCAGGTCCCGCATCATCTTTTTGTAGTTCTTCCGCACCTCGCCCGGCTTGCAGTCGTCCGTCAGGCCGAGCGTGGCGAAATAATCCACGTAACTCCTGTCCGCCTCTTGGTCCGTCATCACAGAAACACTCCCTGGAAAACATGATTGTACCTGTCACTCGTTGCCACACTCAACCCCGAATGCGATGCAGATCTCGCGTCTTGGCCCTGCCATGGAGTGCGCCGTCCGTTCGGCGCTTTGGCTGGAACGTAAGGAGCGACTTGGAAAACCCAGCCAAAGCGCCGAAAGGACGGCGCACCCCAAATAATTGAAAGCGGCTTCGTGCTGAATGATTCCTTGACAAAACGCCTGTTTATTGATAAACTCTTGACATGAAGGCGAATAACGGAATATTGCTGAAAAATCGAGTCCGGGAGTTCCGCATAAAGGCGCGCCTGCGCCAAGCCGACCTTGCACATGCGGTGGATGTGACCCGCCAGACGATTCTCGCCATTGAAAAGGGGCGATTGAACCCCTCGATACTCCTGGGGCTGCGTATCGCACAGGCGCTTGGCGAACCCGTGGGCCTGGTGTTTTACCTGGAAACGGCGCCGGGGGGGGTGGAGGAAGCAATAGGCCACGGACAGACACGGACGGGCACGGACGGGCTTGGAACCCTGGACGTACTTGGGGGCTGAGGGTTTTTTCAGCGTCGCTCAAAATCCGGCAATTCGGACGCCGTGGCCGGGTGCGTCATCGGGATATTCCGCGGTATCGAGGTAATGCCTGAAAAGGGCGCAGCGATCGGCGTCAATGATGTGATCGTTCCCTTTCTCGTAGATGATTTGTCCGGCGGCGTTGACGGCGTAGGTATGCGAGGCGTACTGCTGTTCGCGGTCGGGGGAATGGGGCAGGACAAGGGTGCGTTCGGCGAGGCGGCGCTGGATGAGTTCGGTCATGAATTCCTTGGCGCGGCGTCTGGGGCGGCTGCCGTCGGGCAATGGGTCCAGCGCGAGCGTCGCGCCGAACTCGATGGCGCGGATTTTCTCGCACCACGCGGCGCCCCGCGCCATGAGTTGGTGGGCGACGGCGCGGCCGTTGTTGCCGCAGTCAATGCCGATGCCGCGAAAGTCGTATGCGGCGTCGAGGATTTCGATGATCTGCTGTTGGCGGGCGTAATTGACGCCTTCGAGGCGCACACGCAGCACGCAGACCAGGTGCGGGGGCAGGTGCTGATAGACGACGAACTCCGACGGGTCGCGGGCGTAGCCGAGGTCGCAGCCAAGGTAGTAGTCGCCGTGGGGGATGTCGGCGGGCGCGTCGAAGGCGTCGCCTTCCTGCACGACAAATTCGCGCGCGGGCAGCGCGGGGTCCACGCACTGGAGATAGTCGTCGAGGGAGAACACGGCGTGCATGGGGGAACCGTGTTGCCCGAGGACGCGGTGGATGTATCCCGGCGCGGCGCGGCCGCCGTAGAGCAGGGCGAGTTCGGCGTCTTTTTCCGGGGTGAAGTCCGGGTTGAGGCTGCTGGGCCAGTTGTATTGTTCCGCGTTCGCCATCTGCGTCATGCGGTAGAAGGTGTTGCGCAGGCCGTTGGGCACGCCATAGACCCAGCGGCGCCCGCCGCCGTTGAGCGCCTGGTAGAGTTCCCCCCAGGCGGTCTCAGTCATTTCCTGCGCCTCATCCACGATCTGCCAGTGGACGTGCATGCCCTGGAAATTGATGCCGCGCGGCCCCGCGATGCGCCCCCAGAGCGCGAAACCATTGGAGAATCGGAGAAACCAGGAGGGGGAGCGGCGCATTTCGACGAGCGAGGGGGCGAATTCGGGGGTGGTCTCGAAGCGCCGGGCCATGCGGCTCATCAGCGGGAAGAGATGGTTTTCGGTCTGGGTGGCGATGAGCATTTCGGCGTCCGGGCAGGCGACCATGGCCCAGCAGGCGATGATCTCGATTTCGCTGGTCTTGCCCACGTCGCGGCCGTCGCAATGGACCTTGCGCAGGGCGCGGGATTCGAGGGACTGACGTTGATACGCGCGCACCTGCCACGGGTTGCCGTCGCGGTCGCGCAGGTAGCGGCGGGCGAAGGTTTTGCGGGATTGCAGGTCCAGCCACAGCGCCGCCTCCAGGGCACAGAGACGGCAGCCTTTGAGGCGTTCCTGGAGGCGGGAGGAGGACAGGCGGGGGGAGGCTCCGGAGTGGGGGGGGGAACACGGACGG
>CAZLII010000182.1:0-8004 GCA_964559065.1 uncultured Nitrospirales bacterium
CGTTCGGAACGACTTTCTTCACTGTTGGATACATGTCTTTCTCCACATTACTGAAGCGGCTGAATTTTGAATGGAGGCTCCCCATTCATGACCAGCCGCCAATTGGCCATGAGTTCTTCCCTGTGTAGTTCCGCCCATGCCAACACCAGTTTCTGCTGCCTGCCGGGCATGCGACACTTGTAAAAGACATACCATCCTCAAACGCATGTGATTATATCATCCCCCATGGCAAATGTATTCTGTTTGCCTTTTCGACGGACGATGCCTATGGTATAGGGAATGCTGGAAATCACGCTGTGGGATTGAGCGTTGCGCCGCCGGCGTTCCACTGCGGCAGGCGCACGGCCCTGAAAATCCGTGGAAAGGAGAACCGGGATAATGCGATGGATGACAGTAATTATGGCGCATGGCGTGTTGTGTTGCGCGGTCTTGGCTTGCGGCGCTGCGGCGGGCGCGGATGAAAAGCCCCCCGCGCCAGGGGAAGGGTTTCAACTTGCCTGTTCCGATGATTTTGATCGGGGACTCGATCACTGGGAAATGACAGACCCCAGGGCATGGGGGATTGTGGAGGATGACGGGAAGCCGGCGCTGGCGCTGAAGCAGAACAGCAAATATCGTCCGCCCGTGCGCTCACCCTACAGTATCGCGCGCCCCAAGGGAGTAGAGGTGGAAGACTTCGTGCTGGAAGTGCGCATGAAATCCACCACGCGCGAATATGGCCACCGCGATTTATGCGTCTTCTTCGGCTATCAGGACCCGTCGCACTTCTACTATGTCCATCTCGCGTCCGCGGCCGATCCCCATGCCCACTCGGTCTTTCTCGTGAACGGCGCGGACCGCGTCTCCATCGCAACAGAACGCACAGAAGGCGTGCGCTGGACGGATGACTATCACACGGTCCGGATCACGCGCGATACGGATACCGGCCGCATCGAGGTCTTTTTCGACGACATGGAGAAGCCGGTCATCACGGCGGAAGACAAGACCCTGGTCAAAGGCGGGATCGGCTTGGGTTCTTTCGACGACACCGGGGTATTCGCCAATCTCCGGGTCTGGACAAAATCACCGGAAGATGCCGCGAACAAATAACCGGCCCACAAATTATCGCACTGGTTTTGGAGTACAGGCTTCAGCCTGCCCGGTTCTGGAGTACATGGAAAGGTTGCGCATGTCCCGGGAATCCGCACAGAATCCGCCGCAAAACGCGTTGTTCGTGGATTTCGCCGCGATCTTGCGGGATTACGGCGTGCCGGCGGGGGTGCGCGAGGTGCTGGAGTTGAACGACGGCCTCGTGAAAGGACTGGCGCATTCGCTGGACGCACTCTTCGTGTTCATGCGGCTGGTCTTTGTGCGCCGCGCGGAGCACATGGACGCCTTCGAGCGGGCTTTTGCGCTCTATTTCTTCGGGGTGGACATCCCCGCCGTGGCGGAGGGCGACCCGGCGCTGTTCGACACGCGTCAGTTCCGGGAATGGCTCGAACAGCAAATCGCGGAGGGGCATATCGCGCGGCGCGCCTTGTGGCAGTATGACCCGGAGGAACTGATGCGCCGCTTCTGGGACACGTTGCGCGAGCAGATGGAGGCGCACCACGGCGGCAGCCGCTGGGTCGGCACGGGCGGCAATTCGCCTTTCGGCCATTCCGGCAACGCCGCGCGCGGCGTGCGCGTGCTGGGGGAATCGCGGAACCGGTCCGCGCTCAAGGTCATCGGCGAGCGCAGGTACATCGCCTATGCCGAGGGCAACCAACTCCGCGCCGAGAATCTGCGCCAGGCCCTGGAATCCATGAAGCACATGAAAAACGAAGGGCCGCGCGATGTGCTGAACCTGGATGAGACGATCCGGCGCACCGCCCGCAACGGCGGCGAAATTGATCTTGTTTTTGAGCGGGACCTCCGCGACAAGATCAGCGTCGTGCTGCTCATTGACAACGGCGGCTCGTCCATGCGGCCGTACATCGAAGTCACGCGCCTGCTTTTCACCAAACTCCACGAACGTTTTGAGGACCTCCGCACCTTCTATTTCCACAACACAATCTACGAGACCGTCTGGAGCGACTACCGGCGCACCCATCCCCATCCCACGGAACAACTCCTGCTGCGCCGTCCCGACACCCGCCTTGTCATTCTCGGCGACGCCTCGATGGCCCCGGAGGAACTGGAGTATCCCGGCGGGGCGATCTACCGCTACGACGGCCGCGAACTGCCGCCCAGCACCCACTGGCTCACGCGCCTCGCCGACCGATTCCCCCATGCCTGCTGGCTCAATCCCATCCCCCGCGACCAGTGGGAAAACGCCTACGGCGACTACACCATCCGCCGCATCCGCGAGTTTTTCCACATGGAAGACCTCACCCTTGGCGGCATCAAGGGCATGGTCGAACATCTGAGTGAGAAATGATCCGCGTTTCGTCCGGTGCTATACTCCCGCGAAAAAAGGACGCATGGGGAAACACGACATGATAAAAGGCAACGTTCTGGCGATTGCGGCCCATCCCGATGACATCGAATTCATGATGGCGGGCGCGCTGATCCTGCTGCGGGAAGCGGGCTATGACCTGCACGTGATGAACATCGCGAACGGGTCCTGCGGCACGGCGACGGAAGACCGCGATGCCATCGTGGCGCGGCGCCTGAACGAGGCCCAGGATGCGGCGGCGGCCATCGGCGCGCAACTCCACCCGCCCATCGTCAATGATCTCGAAATTTTCTATACGCTTGAGCAACTGCAAAAGGTCGCGGCGGTGGTGCGCGCGGTGCAGCCCGCGATCCTGCTGGTCCAGTCGCCCGAAGATTACATGGAAGACCACATGAACGCCTGCCGCCTGGCGGTGAGCGCCGCCTTCTTTCGGGGTATGCGCAACTTCGTCACCGACCCGCCGCTGCCGCCCGTCGGGGGCAATGTCACCGTCTATCATGCGCTGCCCTACGGCCTGCGCGACGGCCTGCGCCGCGTCATCCGGCCCGGCCTTTACGTGGACATCACGTCGGCCATTGATCGCAAGCGCGCCGCGCTTGCCTGTCACCGCAGCCAGAAGGAATGGCTCGATCACAGCCAGGGCCTCGACAGTTACCTTCACGCGATGGAAGACATGGCCAAGGAGGTCGGCGCGTGGTCCGGACGTTTCGCCTTCGCGGAAGGCTGGCGGCGACATGCGCATCTCGGTTTCTGCGGTCCGGATGACGACCCTCTCGCCGCCGCCCTCGGCGACCACGTCCTGGTCAACGACGCCTATGAACGGGACCTCGAATGGCAAGGGTTCTGAGCGGTCAGGCGACGTAGCGCGCGAAGCGTTCCATTCTGCGCAGCGCAATGCGCGCGATAGAAAATGGATTCAAGAATCCCCTTGTCGAACGCCTTTTTGCACCTGCGAACCAAGTGCGCCACCGGCGCACGAAAAAGTTGCGCGACAGCGCAATCCCGATGACACATATCCAGATTATCCTGAATTCTTTTGCCGAGTCAAGGCATTTTACACCCCCAAGAAGTTTTACAAAATATGGTATTGTTGCCTGAAAAATCTTTGGAACAATACAATATATTGTATTCTTGGGCGTCAATAATGGCTCAAAAGAGGAACTTCTCATTGCTTCCCGGGAAACAATGATCCGCTTTGGCCTCCGATAAAATATGAAAATTACTAATAACAGTCCTGGAAGTCAAATGCCCCCGCAACGATTGGGTCGCCGAAATTGCCTATCCCTACATGCACTTTCGCATGGTCAATCCGTTTTCCCTTGGATTATAATGAAAATTCAGCCCAAACACAATATATGGTATGTATTTAGTTGACAGCACACTATATTCTGAATCATTGATTTCTTCTTGTGCATGTAAATACTGCGAATTCGGTCGTCAGATTCCTCGAAAACAACCCCCTTTACAATACGCTAACAGAGGCCTATAATCCAGCCTTGTCCCCGGTGGGTGGTCAGGGTGACTGAAAATGACAGTTTGAGCAGTTTATGGATTTTTGCCGCTATATATACATGGCGTGAATCTATCAACACTATGGATGGTATATTTGCGTCAAATGGTTGAATCATAGAGGACATTACCGGTGAAGTTGGTGCGTCCGAAAGTATTTTTGGTGGGTGAGACGCGCGTGAACGAGGAGGGTCTGCGCGCGTATTTTGATCACCTTGGCGTGCCGCAGTGGCAGACCGACGCGCCCAGCGATGCGGAGCGGCTGGCGGAAGTGATGGGGCGGCTGTGCTACCGGTCCTTCGAAGTGGGTTTGAATCCGAACGTGACAAAAGTCCGCGAGGGGAACAAGCCGTATCTTGACAACATCATCCAAGTGGGACACGGCAGCGTACTGGAGCATGCGGCGTTGAATTTCATTTTCGCGGATGTAAGCCGGGTGGTGACGCACGAACTGGTGCGGCATCGGGCGGGCACGGCCATATCGCAGGAGTCGTTGCGCTTTGTCCGGCTGGATACCCTGTCGGCCTATGCGCCGGTGCACATTCAGGAGAACGAGGAAGGCATGGCGATATTTGCGCGGACGCTGGAGCAGTTGGAGGCGGTGCAGCGCGAATTGGCGCGGGTCTATGCCATTGACGAAGAATCACGGTTCTCCGTGAAAAAGCAATTGACGTCGGCGTTCCGGCGGGTGGCGCCGATGGGCGTGGCGACGACGATCGGCTGGTCGTGCAATTTCCGGACCCTGCGCCATGTCATCGAGCACCGGACCGATCCCCACGCCGAGGAAGAGATTCGGTGCCTGTTTGGCGAAGTATTCCGGCTGGTTCGGGATCGCCATCCCAATATCTTCAGCGATTACGAAGTGGAAATGGTTGACGGCTTGCCGTGGGTGAAGACGGCGCACGGCAAGATTTGAATCTATTGATGTGTTGTGGTTCTGGGGTTTAAGGCGCGTGATGGGAATGCGCGGCCAAGACGCGTAGGGAGGCGTAGTAATGTTTACAGTGCGCGAACGGTTTCATCTGTCGGAGAAGTTTTTGGCGGAATACCGGGACAAGCAACCGGACTGGGGTCCGCTGGGTTACATCACCTTCAAGCGCACCTATGCGCGGGTTGCGTCAGAGGACGAGTCGCGCACGGAGGAATACTGGGAGACGGTCAAGCGCGTGGTCGAGGGATGCTATACCATCCAGCAAAACCACTGCATGAGCCTGAAACTCCCCTGGAATCCCCACAAGGCGCAGCGTTCCGCGCAGGAGATGTTCCGCCTGATGTGGAATTTCAAGTTCCTGCCGCCGGGCCGCGGCCTGTGGATGATGGGCACGGACTACATCTATAAGCGCGGGTCCGCCGCGCTGAACAACTGCGCCTTCGTTTCCACGGAGGAGATAGACACGGATTTTGCGGAGCCGTTCTGTTTTTTGATGGACCTTTCCATGCTGGGCGTCGGCGTGGCCTTCGATACCAAGGGCGCGGGCAAGGTCACGATCCGAGACCCGCAGGTCGGCGAGTACACCCACGTGGTGGAGGACTCCAAAGAAGGCTGGTGCGATCTGGTGCGTGTGATTCTCAACGCCTTTGTGGGCCGGGGCAAGCGGCCGGCGCATGTTGACTACGGGAAAATCCGCCCGATGGGGTCGCCGATCAAGACCTTCGGCGGTATTGCGCCGGGACCGCAGCCGCTCATCGAGTGCGTCGAAAACATCATCAAGATTCTCACGCCGCGCGCGGGAAGTCAAATCTCCTCGACGGACATCGCCGACCTGATGAACGTCATCGGCAAGTGCGTGGTGTCGGGCGGGGTGCGGCGCACGGCGGAACTGGCGCTTGGTTGCCCGGACGATACCGAATACCTCCAGTTGAAAGACCCCAAACTGAACAGCGAAAAATTGAACGCGTGGCGGTGGGCGTCCAACAACAGCGTCAACGCTTATGAAGGCATGGATTACCGGACGGTGGGCGCCCAGACCGCCAAGAACGGCGAGCCGGGTTATTTCTGGCTGGAAAACGCGCGCGCCTACGGCCGCATAAAGGACGGGCCGACCTGGGAAGACGCGAAGGTGGCGGGCACCAACCCCTGCGCCGAGCAGAGCCTCGAATCCTACGAGATTTGCAATCTTGTCGAGACCTTCCCCTCGCGTCATGAATCCATTGAGGAATACAAGCGCACCCTGAAATTCGCTTATCTCTACGCCAAGACCGTCACGCTGATCCCCACGCACAACGAGCGCACCAACGCGATCATGCTGCGCAACCGCCGCATCGGTCTGTCGCAGTCGGGCATCGTCGAGAGTTTCCGGAAGCACGGCCGCCGCGAGCATTTCCGGTGGTGCGACGATGGATATCAATATGTCTGCAAATTGGACAAAATCTACTCGCAGTGGCTGTGCGTTCCGGAAAGCATCAAGAAAACCAGCGTGAAACCCAGCGGCACGGTCTCGCTGCTGCCCGGCGTCACGCCCGGCATCCACTATGCCCACGCCGAGTACTACTTCCGCACCATCCGCATTGACAAGACCAGTCCGCTCATCGAGCCAATCCGGCGCGCGGGCTACCGCATCGAGGAATCGGTCTATGGCGACAATACGTGGATTGTCTATTTCCCCGTGCATGAGCAGTTTTTCGACCGGTCCAAGAGCGAAGTCTCCGTGTGGGAGCAGGTGGAGAACGTCGCCCAGATGCAATACTACTGGGCCGACAACCAGGTGAGCGCCACCATCACCTTCCGTCCGGAAGAGGCGAAGGACATTCCGTTCATCCTGGAACTCTATGAGACCCGCCTGAAATCCATCAGTTTCCTGCCGCTCAAGGACCACAACTACCCCCAGGCGCCCTACCAGCAAATCACCAGGGAAGCCTTCGACCTCGCAATGAGCAAACTGAAAGCGCTGGACTTCTCCAAGATCATGACCGATGAGGCCCAGGACCTCTTCTGCGACGGTGACAAGTGCGAGGTCATCGTGCAGCCGAAACTGCCCGAACAGCAGGAGGTGGATTTCGAGGAAACCCCGGCGGAAGTGTCCGAGGAGAAGACGCAGGAAATCGGCGCAACGCCCTGAGCCGGGCCGGCAAGGACACCAAGGACAGCAAGGACGGAAGCGACAGCAAGTAAAAAGGCATGATGGTTTGGAAAAGGGGCAATATCCGGGAAAGGGAAAAAGAACTTTTGACCGGCTTTCGTTTTTATTCTTATCGTCCTTGCCGTCTTTGTTGTCCTTGCCGTCCTTTATGTCATTTATGTCCTTTTCCCCAAACGCCGTGCTTCCCTGGTTTCGGCGACCGCGCGGTGAAAACCATATAACCCAAGCGGGGAGAACGCCCCATGATTCTTGCGGCAATGGCTTGGTGCGCAATGGCGGGCGCGATGAACGCGCCGCGCGTGGAACTGGTGGATTTCGGCGCGGAAACGCTGCCGGACTTCATCATCCTGAACAACACGCGCCTGGAGCGCGTGCCGTTTGAAGGGGGCCACGCGGCGCGGGTCCGGTTTGAGCAGGTGGACTGGCCGAACGTCTTCTTCAAAGCGCCGGACGGCGCGTGGGACTGGAGCGCTTACGCCGGGGTCGCGGTGTCGCTCTACAACCCCACCGATGTGTCCGTGCCGGTGGCGATGCGTGTGGACAATGAAGGGGCGGACGGCATGAACCACTGCAACAACGCGAGCGGCGGCGTGCCGCCGCGCGGCCGCTTTGTGATCAGCCTGCGTTTCAATGTCGGGGCGCCGGAGCAATTCTGGGGCATGCGCGGCGTGCCGGGCTATGGGCCGCTCGGGCAGGGGCCGGTGATTGACGCCTCGAAAATTGTGGCGTTCCAGGTCTTCCTGCCGCGCCCGCAGCGCGAACACAGGTTGATTTTTGAAAAGGCGTGGCTCTTCGGCAAGTCCGGCGCGGCGGCGGGCGACATCCCGATGCCGTTTGTTGATCGCTTCGGGCAATACAAGCATGAGCACTGGTCGGGCAAATTGCATGACGAGGCGGAATTCGCGGCGCGCCGCGAATCTGAGGAAAAGGCGCTCGCCGCCGCGCCCGCGCTGCCGGGCCGCGACCGCTTCGGCGGTTGGGCGGACGGACCGAAACGGG
>CAZLII010000183.1:0-8004 GCA_964559065.1 uncultured Nitrospirales bacterium
CTGGGCAAGAGTTCGCGCGACACCTACGACGGCGCGGCGCTGGGGCTGGCGAGCGTCATCGCCTTCGTGGAGGACGCGGGGTTGCAGGCGCAGGCAAGGGACATTGCCACGCGCCTCGGCGAGCGCCTGGTCGCGGACCAGTGGTTCATTCGGGACGGACAAGGCTCCCTGACGCACCCGTCGCCGCGCTGGCGGCTGGCCATGATGCGCCTGCTGATCAGCGCGAACCCCGAACGTTTCGGGCGGCTTGCGCCGCGCTACGCCCGCTACGCCGACCAGATGCCCCGACGCGGGCCGCGCCTGCCGGGGATAACCCATCGCAAATACTATCCCGCAAATCTCAACTTCGCGCGCCTATTCGTCCTGAACATCCTGGAGACGGACCCCGCCCGGCGCGACCGCTTCCAGGAGGCGCTGCGCAACACCTATCTGCGGCAATGCCACGATCATCTCAACGCCTATTTCGCCGCGATCTATATGTTCACGACGGGCGACACGGAAGAGCCGCGCGCCCGCGCGACATTTGAAAGCATGATGCTTGATTTCCCGCCGCCGCCCAAGTGGGCCCGTATCGTGGACCACCGGGGAAAGGGCGTCCCGATGGCGGGAAAACACTTCACGCGCGCTGCGCAATATGTCAGCGAACGCATCCCCCGCGACTTCATCTGGCAGCGGCCGCCCTGTCTGGCGCATGGCGGACAGGACATCCCGCGCGAGTATCCGGGGATTGATTACTTCCTGCCGTACTGGCTGGGCCGCGCGTGCGGCGTCGTGCCGGAATATGCCTTGCATGACGTGGACCTCTTCTGGGATTTCAACGACGGCGACCCACAGGGCTGGGAGTTTCAGGAAGGCCAGTGGCGCACGCGTGAGCATGCGCTGATGCACAACGACCAGCATTTTCATGGGGGCCTGGCCGCGCAGCCCGGACTGGCGCTCGGCGATGTTATTTTTGAGGCGGACCTGTGCATCGGGGAATTGTTTCATGACACGGAGACGGTCTGGGTGGGGCTGATCGTGCGCGCGTCGGACCCAATGGCGCACGGCGCGTGGCATGACGGCTATCTACTCATGGTCCGCGCAAACGGCATGGTGGAACTGCTGCGCATGGGCGACGGCGCGCTGGCCGCCGTTGCCACCGCATACCGGCCCGCCGAACAGACGATTCGGCTGAAACTGGAAGCGATCGGCCCGGAATTGCGCGGGTTTGCCAATGAGGAGGCGCTGTTTTCGGTGAGAGACGATGTATATGCCCGGGGCGAAGTGGCGCTGGTGAATTTCGGCAATGTGGCGGCTTTCGACAATGTTCGCCTGCGCGGCGTCCGCGCGGAAAAGCCGCAACCGCAGCCCGTGGAACCGGAACATCCCGCCCCGCCGAGGCGCGACCCTGTCGCGCCGTTGTCGCGCATCGCGGTGCGCAAAGACGCCGAACAACGCCCCATCTTTGTGCGACAGGACACCGGAGAACGCTTCATTCCGCGCGGGTTCAACCACACCGTGCTGGACGACCGCGCGGGCGGCTGGCACGCCACGTTCAATGTCGGCATCTACGACCCCGACGCGATGGAGGCGACGCTCGCCGCGATGCGGCGCGCCGGCGCGAATGTCATCCGGGTGTGGGCATGGGGCTTCCAGAACGAGACGGGCTTCACCGGGGACCCGTCTGCGCGCGGGCTGAACGCCGCATACATGGAGAACTTCGTGGACTTTCTGCGGCGCGCCGCGCGGCATGGCATCCATGTCATGCCCATCCTCGACCAGACACCGCGCAACGCCTACTACGACGCCATCGCCGCCGAAGCGGAGGAAAAGGACGACGCGGAAGGCCATCGCGCGAGCGGCCACAACCGCCAATACCTCATGCCCGGGCCGCTTGCGGCGAAATGCGCCGGCGCCCGCGATTTCATCCGTTACATCCGCGACGCCGACCCCGGCCTCTTGCAGGGCGTCTTCGGCTGGGCGCTGGCGAACGAGGTGTGCGTCAGGGCGACGGAAGCGCCGTTCCGGCACACAGAGGGCCTGGCGCGCATCGGCGGCAAGTCCTACGACATGACCGACTCCGCGCAGCGGCAGGCATGCTATGACGACGCCGTGCTGCGCTGGGCCAATGCGCTCGTGGACGCCATCAAAGAAGAGGACCCACAGGCGCTGGTCACCGCGGGCATGTGGACCGCCGACGCGCATGGGCGGCCCGCATTCAACGGCCTGCCCCTCGACGGGCGCGACCCGCGCATCCCGCCGCGTCCATCGGTGCTCGGCGGCCCGGAAAGCCGCCTCGACTTCCTCGACATCCACATCTACCCCTGGGACGGCACCTCCGCCGTGCGGCCCGACGCCCACGAGCACGGCCATGTCCGCATTCCGGTCATCGTCGGCGAGTACGGCGTCTTCAAGAACAAAAGCATCGAAGAAGCGCGCATCATGCTCCACGAAATGCTCGATCAGGCCTGGCGCATCGGCTACCAGGGCGACATCCACTGGGTCTGGGATCTGACCGGCACCCCCGGCCAGACCTGGAGCGCCGTCGAGCACAACCTCGCCGAACACGTCATGCGCTGGCAACCATCGCAAGAGAACTGATTCCCGGCGAGAATACGCGACGAACCGGCCAACCCGTTTTTCGAGGTTATGCGCCTGCCTGCAAGGTGTCAACTGTGGCGGCAATTATGGTCGTGGTGTCGTTTCTAAGGAATAGTTGACACATCGTTCTCTTATCTCCCTTTATTGCGGGGTTCCGATAATTTTCTGTCGGATGGTATCGAAGTTTCCACCTGTTGGCATGACGAAGAGGCATGTACCGTTGCTGCGGGCTTCCCATAGTTCGCCGAGGGCGCGTTTCTCTTGCGTGTCGGGGGTATCCTCAAGGTAACTGCCCTTATACTCAACCACGAGAAACCTGCCGTCCTTCAGTTTGCATACGAAGTCTGGGTAGAACTTGTCGGTCGAGGTCTGGAGCCAGAAAGACGCGCTGGGCCGTCGTTCGAGATTGCGGACCCAGGTTTCCACTTCCTCCAGTTGGTCTATAAACTGGGCGCACTCAAATTCCTCACCCTCTATGGCCAAATCCCCTATATCATCGTAGAAGTGCTTACGAAACTGATATTTACCTTGGTATCTTCGACTGAATGGGTACTGCTTTGGATTAAAGGTGAAACATATCTCCGGTGTCACCACAATGGGTGTCTCGCATCCCGGTAATAGCAGGGTTTGGAATGCCCGCCGGTGCGCGTCCCGTCGGTGTGCGTCAATCTTTTTCGCGAGCGCGTCCCGCAGGCGGAACTTGTCATGTACAAGCCGACTGAGGGGAATGCCCCGGTGGTCCATGAGGGTCTGCACGGCGCGCGTCAGGAATACGCCTGTTTCCATTGGGGTGATGTCAGGATGGGGGATGCTCACGTCCAGCCAGTGCACCAAAGTGCCGACCGTCCATCCATCGTCGCTGGCGAATAATGCCATTTGCTGCTGCAACGAGGACACAAACGCCGCCTTTACTTCACCGTCATCGGTGACGAAGATTTCGCCATGCTGCCCCTTGGGACTCTCGGCTGAGAACTCCGCTTCTGTCAGGGCGGCGTCGCAGTCGCGGAGGTCCCACGGATGGTCGAGAAAATGGGTTTCCTCAAACGGTTCGAAAAGGTCGCCCTGCTGTACGGCCAGACCCGGCACGGAGAACGGCTCCCTCGTCAGCACGCCGCATGTGTCCGCGGGCAAAGCGTTCGATCGCCGAAAGGCCTGTTCTATACAGGTCTTCGCCTCTTCCGTGGAGAAGCACCCCTTGAGCGCGTCCCTCTCCTGTCTGGTCATATTGCCATTAAATGTCATCCGCACCGCGGTGCGGCTTTGCTCCGCCTTGATTTTATCGAATGCAAATTTGCTCCGCATCGGTTCGGGAATTGCGTCAGTCTCAGGGGCTTCCGGCAGTATAATCTCCGTTGTTCCCATGAAATCGAACAGAGCACCTGTATCCAGCGCGGTCACCGGCAAGATAAAGGATTTTGCGTCCTGCTTCTCAAACCCATGCACCCGAACCAGCGCGTCCGTCAGCATATTGGCGACCTGCGACCAATACGGCGAGGAGGCGAATGCATAGGCCACATTCAATTCTTCATGCTGTTTTTCCGTTGCTCTCGGCAGCCGCATTACACGCCCAAGGATTTGTTCGATATAGGTCGCCGATTTAAGTTCCGCCACGCTGCACAGCACGTACGCAAACGGACAATCCCAGCCCTCACGCAGCGCCTGCATCGTGATGACAAAACGGACCGGACAATCCGGGCTGAGAATATCCACCCCGTCCAATTCGTTCTTTGCGCCTGTTGCGACGGCAATCTGATCCTCCGGGACGCGGTGATCTTTCAGGAGGCATTCGCGCACCGTCTCAACGGACAGGGTATCGCGGTCCTTGCTGTGCGGCTGCGCCTGCACCAGCACGATGGGCCGAATATACTCGCCGGTCTTCTGGCGCTCCAGGTGGGCCTGTTTCTCCAGGTTTCTTTGGCAGGCCACCGCGTCAGCCAAAAGTTCCTTCCAGTCAGGCCGCGTCGCCAGGCGGATGGGCATCTTGATCATGTTTTCGGCCTTGAGTTCCGCCGCCGACACACTGTGCAGGATATTGCTTGGATTCTTCTCCCGGTCCGGGGTCGCGGTAAACTCAATGATGCAGGAGGGGAAGAACCGGGCAAGGGTCTCAAAGGACAACCCCGTGCGCGCGTTATGCGCCTCATCTACAATGACGATGGGGCGGCGCATACAAAGGACATTTGCCAACGATGGAATGGGCGTTCCATCCGCAAGACACTGCAGGCGGGGAACACACTCAGCCGGAACACTGTCGAAATGTTGCTTCAAGGCCCCGGCGCTCTCATAGACCTTGCGGCCCTCGGTGTCTTCCACGCGGAATGCCTGCATCGTGGACACGATTATCGTGGTCTGCGCGTCGAGGGAGGCGCGCGTCACATATAGCGCCTCGCCAACGGTCAGGACTTCGGGGCTGCCGCATGTCGCCTGCAGCGCCTGCCGATAGGGATGGTCCCTGTCACGCAGCGCCTTGAGCGTCTGCTCGCGGATGGCGTTTGACGGCACAAGCCACAGCACCACGGAGTGGTCGGCGTGGAGCAGATCGCGCGCGGCGATGGACACGGCATGGCACGCCACCAGTGTTTTTCCGCCCCCGGTCGGGATTCTGATGCAAATATAGGGCAGGCCGGGCAGTTCCTTGACAGGCGCAAAGGAAACGCCTGCGCCGAACTCACGCTTGGTTGCCGCGTAGAACGCCGTATCCGGGTCGTCTGTTGTGGCGCAGTCCGTGAAATAGGCGCGGAGAGCGTCGAGCGCGCGCTGCTGGTATTCCTTAAGGGTAAACATTGGTTCCTTTTCCACCACGAAGAGCACGAAGTCCACGAAGGAGAAACAGCGCTCCTCACTTCGCGCAGTCTTGGCGCTTCACCGCAACAATTCTCACAATACCATCCTTTTCAGACCGTCGGTAAGCCGTTGAACATTGAAATTCATCAGAAGCCCTGTTCTGATGGAAGCCAGTTTCATATACGTGAGCAGTTGCGCCTCGTGGATGGGAAGTAGCCTGTCAACGCTCTTGAGTTCAACAATCAGCGTCTGTTCCACGAGGATATCCACCCGGTACCCGCAATCAATCAACACATCCTTATACCGCACCGGCAGCGACCACTCCTTGTGAAACGAAATGCCGGCGCGCCTCAATTCGTAGGCAAGGCACTCCTGATAGGCCGACTCCAGAAGGCCGGGTCCCAGATGCCGATGCACCTCAATCGCGCAGCCAATAACCCTGTTCGAGACGGCGTCAAACTCCATTCCCTTCTTCCCTTCCTCCCTTCGTGCTCTTCGTGCCCTTCGTGGTGCATTCATTCCACCCGCACCTGATAGGGTATCTGACGGAATATCACACGCCCCCGCCTGAGCCGTTCAGGGCCGATTCGGCACCCCGTGCCAAAAACCACTTTCGGGCCATCATGCGGCGGCAAATGTTCCAGCACCGACCGCGTCAGCACATTGCCCCCTTGAGGCGTCTTATCTCCGAGAATGCCGTTGAACAGGAGATAAATGGCGACCCCGTTGTGTACGCCCAGTAGCGGCGTCCGGCCGTTCGTCCGCTTCGGCAACGGCACTCCCGTCTCCACAAAGAAAACATGCGCCGCTAGATCCGCAAAACATACCTCCGAAAGTATGTTTCCCGTTTCATCAAATAGCGGCGCGCCGAGCGTAACGAATCGGAATCCACCGCCTAAAGCAGAAAGATAAGATCTGCCGCCATTTGTCTTTGTCTGTGATCCGCCAAGAACAGCCCTTGTGAGGCGGGGTGCTGTCACGGTTCTGCAGATTTGCTCATCCATCTCGACGAGAACAAAGCGCCGGTGCCCTCTGTCTTCCTTGTTTGCCTCCAATACAGCGTGGCCCGTAGTGCCACTCCCAGAAAACGGATCCATTACGATATCTTCTGGTCCGGTCCCAACCTGCATGATACGTTTAAGAAGGCGCAATGGCTTCGGTGTAACGAAGACAGATTCTGATTCAGCAAAGTCCACAAACGCAAGGAGTTCCTTCTTGGCCTCTTGAGTATTACCAACCTCGGTATGCTTCCAAAGGGTCTGGGGAACCTGTCCTTTCTTGACCTCAGATAGAAAGCGTTTGATTCTCGGTACATTATTACCGCTCTTTCCCCACCAGATTCTCCTGTCGCGGTCCATATCGAGGAATTTCTCATAAGAGACTCGCCAATACATTCCTCTTGGCGGGCCAGGAATTACGCGTCCAGAAGGACAGGTGATAGGGTAGATGCCTTGACTGTATGGATTTCGGGCGGATACGTCACCGGAAGTCCAAGGTCCGCGTGGATCGTTATCGGGGTTCCTGTACCGTTTGTCTTGTTCTTCTGACCGGGGGACAAGGTTGGGTTTCCAGAGTTTGGAATTTCGCGCATATACGACGATGTAATCATGGTCTTCGGAAAAGTGTCGGGCAGTGTTCTTCGTAGAGAATATCTTCTGCCAGATGATGGTTGCTATAAAATTTTGAGGGCCAAAAACTTCGTTCATGAGGTGACGTAATGAGTGGATTTCGTTGTCGTCTATGCTGATGAATATGGCCCCATCGTTCCGCAGGAATTGGCGCAGGAGACCTAACCGGGGATACATCATGCACAGCCACTTGTCATGGCGTGAGAGGTCTTCGGTTTCATGGCCGACCACCTTTCCGAGCCAGTTCCGGATTTCGGGGCTGTTGACGGCATCGTTGTAGGTCCAGTTCTCATTGCCGGTGTTATACGGCGGGTCAATGTAGATGCATTTGACCTGTCCGGCGTAATAGGGCAGGAGGGCCTTGAGGGCCACGAGGTTATCGCCCTGGACCAGCAGGTTTCCGCAGTCCGGGTCGCCCACGGACAGTTTGGGGTCCGCCTTCAACAGACGGAACGGCACTTGCCGGTGGTGGTTCAGCACCGCCTTCTTTCCAATCCAGTCCAACGTCGGCACAGCGCTCCCACTCCTCTTCGCACAAAGCACTTCGGGTAAACCCTGTTATCACATGCGCAAGTTTATAGGAATGATTTCTCTTGTGCAATTCGCTCAAACATTTGGAATAGACCATTCCGTTGGACAATGCAGCGTCTGCATAGCGTTGTGTGGACAGGGTTGGGCGCTTTGATCGCTCCGTCTTGCGCGTGGTTCCGCGTGTTGGTCGTCTGGACTGCTCGACGGCTTCCAGGATGTCACACGTTGTCGGTCAAAACGTCAGGTGACAGCAGGGGAACCGGGAATATTCCCGTGCGTTGGATTGCCCGTCGCGTCGCTGGTGATTTCTATCTTTGCGCGCGACGCATCCCCGGCAAGGACATTTTCACTGCTCTCTGAGGGATTGGCCGGTGATGTATTTGTGCAGCACGCTCGATATGAGTGTCTGATACGGCAAGCCTTCCTCAGCCGCTTTTTTCTTGAAACGCACCAAGTCCCGCTCTGTCATTCGGATATTCAC
>CAZLII010000184.1:0-7999 GCA_964559065.1 uncultured Nitrospirales bacterium
GCAGCATTGACGACTACCTCCGCAACGGCGGCTACATCGCCCTCGTGAAGGCACTGACGCAGATGACTCCCGAGCAGATCATCGAGGAAGTGGCACAGTCCGGCCTGCGCGGGCGCGGCGGGGCGGGTTTTCCCGCCGGGGTGAAATGGGCCTCGTGCCGGAAAGCGCCCGGGGATTTGAAATACGTGATCTGCAACGCCGACGAAGGCGACCCCGGCGCTTATGCGAACCGCAGCCTGCTGGAAGGCAACCCGCACAGCGTTGTCGAAGGCATGATTATCGGCGCCCACGCCATCGGCGCGCGGGAAGGGTATGTGTATGTGCGCACCGAGTACCCGCTCGCGGTGGACCTCATGGCGCAGGCGGTCAATGACGCCCGAAAGATGGGGTTCCTTGGCGAAAACATTCTCGGCACGGGGCTGCGCTTCGATATCAGCATCGTCCGCGGCGGCGGCGCCTTTGTCTGTGGCGAATCCACCGCGCTGATGGCCTCAATTGAAGGCCGCGTCGGCGAGCCGCGCGCAAAACACATTCACACCGTGGAAAGCGGACTTTGGGATCGGCCCTCCAACCTGAACAATGTCGAGACCTGGGCGAATATCCCGTTGATTATCAACAAGGGCGCGGACTGGTTCACCCGGATCGGCACGGGGGATGTGACGAAAAGCCCCTGGGGCGGCAGCAAGGGAACAAAAATATTCTCGCTCGTCGGCAAGGTCAACAACACCGGCCTGGTCGAAGTCCCGATGGGCGCGACGCTGCGGCAGGTCGTGTTCGACATCGGCGGCGGCGTGAAGGGCGGCAAGAAACTCAAGGGCGTGCAGACAGGCGGCCCCTCCGGCGGCGTCCTGGCGGAGCGCCACCTGGACCTGCCGATTGACTACGACCAGTTGGTGGAAGCGGGCACCATGATGGGGTCCGGCGGCATGATTGTCATGGACGAAGACAACTGCATGGTGGATTTCGCCCGCTTCTTCACCCGATTCCTGGAAAACGAATCCTGCGGCAAGTGCACTCCCTGCCGAGAAGGCATCGTGCAAATGGGAATGATTTTGACGGATATCTGCGAAGGCAGGGGAAAGTCGGAAGATATCCCGTTGCTGGAGGAATTGGCCGAAGTGGTGACGGAGGCGTCGCTGTGCCAGTTGGGCATCACCGCGCCGAATCCCGTCTTGACTACCCTGCGCTATTTCCCCGAGGAATACGAGGCGCATGTGCGTGACCGGAAGTGCGCCGCGGGGGTGTGTAAGGCACTCGTGACCTATTCCATTGACCCCGAGAAGTGCACGGGCTGCATGCTGTGCGCGCGCAATTGCTCCGCGGAGGCCATCAGTGGTGAACAGAAACAGCCGCACACGATTGATCCGGCCAAGTGCACCAAGTGCGGCGTCTGCTATGACATGTGCAGATATGACGCCGTATTGCGAAATTAGCGTTGAGGAGAGGTTTCCATGATCACGTTGATGATTGACGGCAAGACCATCAGAACGGAACCCAGCACAACGGTCCTTAACGCCGCGCGGGACGCCGCCATCGAGATTCCGACGCTATGCCACCATGAGTCGTTGCCGCCCTATGGATCATGCCGAATCTGCCTCGTCGAAGTCACGCAGCGGGGCAGAACCAGACTGGTCTCATCATGCACCCTGCCGGTGGCGGAGGGCATGGAAGTCAATACGAAGTCTGAAAAAGTGATGCGTATCCGCCGAATGTTGGCGGAGTTGTTTTTGGCGCGTTGCCCGAACTCGAAAGTCATCCGGGATTTGGCCGCCCAATTCGGCATCACGAAAAGCCGGTTCCGCAAGCCTGTTGGCGAACCGAGCAGCATCGTGGGCGAGGAGGGCTGCATTCTCTGCGGCATGTGCGTGCGCCTCTGCGACGATGTGCTGAAGATAGGCGCCCTCAGTTTTGAGGGGCGCGGCGGCGGGCGGCGCGTCACTACCCCATTCGGAGAGCCGTCCGATGTCTGCATGACCTGCGGCGCGTGCAGTTCGATTTGCCCCACCGGCGCCATCGAGCATCACCGGATTTGGGAACATGTGCCGCAGCGCATCCCCTTCGAATTCGAGGAAGGCCTTACCCACCGCAAACCCATCTATATTCCATTTCCCCAAGCGGTGCCCCGCGTACCCGTCATTGACAAGCACACCTGCATGCATTTCAAGACCGGCGGCTGCAAGGTCTGCGAAGACAACTGCGAGGCCAAGGCCATTCGGCATGCGCAGGAGGATGAAACGGTCGAGTTGGAGGTGGGCGCCATTGTCGTGGCCACCGGCTTTCAACTCTTCGACGCCCGCCAACTGGTTCGTTACGGCTATGGCCGCTTCGACAATGTGCTGAGCGCGCTGGAATTTGAGCGGATCAGCCACGCCAGCGGGCCGACCGGCGGCAAAATCCTGAAAAAAGACGGCGCGCCGCCCCAATCCGTGGCCATTCTGCATTGCATCGGCAGCCGCGACGAAAACTATCAGAAGTATTGTTCGCGCGTCTGCTGCATGTACTCCCTCAAGTTCGCCCATCTCATCCGCGAGAAGACGCATGCCGATGTCTACAACTTCTATATAGATATGCGCGCCTTCGGCAAAGGCTATGAAGAATTCTATAAGCGACTGCTCGCCGAAGGCGTCTATTTCATCCGGGGCAAGGCCGCCGAAGTGACCGACGCCGCGGAATCGCCCGAAGAAAAGGGCAAACTCATCGTCATCGGAGAAGACACCCTGCTTGGTCTGACGCGCCGCATCCCCGTGGACATGGTGATCCTCTCGACGGGCATCAAGCCGGCGCAGGGCGCGGAGGAACTGGCCCGCCTGCTTTCGCTCAGTTGCACCCAGGGGCAATTCTATCTCGAAAAACATCCCAAACTCGCCCCGGTGGATACCGCCTCCGACGGCATTTTCCTCGCCGGGACCTGTCAGGGGCCCAAGGATATTCCCGACGCCGTGGCGCAGGGCGCCGCCGCAGCAGCGGGCGCGCTGGCGTTGATTGACAGCGGCAAAGTGGTTCTTGAGCCGATCACCAGCGAGATAGACGAGAACCTGTGTGCGGGATGCAAAATCTGTATCGCCAGTTGCCCCTATGTCGCCATTGAGTTCGACGAAATAAAGAAAATTTCCCGGGTCGTTGAGGAATTGTGCAAAGGATGCGGGACGTGCGTCGCGGCGTGTCCTTCCGGGGCGGCCCGGCAGCGGAACTTTGAGGATGTTCAGATTTGCGCCGAGATCGAAGGCATTCTGTATCCGGAGGCTGAACCGGTTTTTAGGGAGTGAGTGCTGTGGAAAATGCGCCTTTCGAACCGAGAATTGTGGGATTTTTGTGTCGCTGGTGTTCCTATACGGGAGCGGATCTCGCGGGAACGAGCCGCGTCCAATATCCGTCCAACGTGGTCGCCGTCCGTGTGATGTGCTCCGGTCGCGTTGATCCCACCTTCGTAGTGAAGGCCTTTGCCGACGGGGCCGACGGCGTGTTGATCGCGGGGTGTCATCCCGGCGATTGCCACTATCTCGAGGGCAACTACAAAGCCATGCGCCGGGTTCCGTTGCTCAAAAACCTGCTCGCTCAGTTCGGCATCGAACCGGCGCGTCTCCGTCTGGAATGGGTTTCCGCGTCGGAAGGCGAACAGTTTGCCGCCTTGGTGAAGGAGTTTACGGAACAGGTGCGCGCGCTCGGCCCGCTCCGCTGGGAGGAACGGGTGGCGGCGCTCAGCGAAAGCGCATAGAGGTTAAAGAAAGCCATGGCCAAGCCGAAAGTAGCGTTTTATTGGTGCGCCTCATGTGGGGGGTGCGAGGAAACGGTGGTGGACCTCGCCGAAGATATCCTCAAGGTGGTCGAGGCCGTGGACATCGCGCTGTGGCCCGTGGCGCTGGACTTCAAACTCAAAGACGTCGAAGCGTGGCAGCCCGGCGAAGTCACGGTGGCGTTCATCAACGGCGCCGTCCGGCTTTCCGAACAGCACGAATGGGTCCGGCTGCTCCGAGAGAAATGCCCCCTCGTGGTCGCGTTTGGCTCCTGCGCGCATCTCGGCGGCATTCCGGGGCTGGCTAACGACACGACCCGCGAGGAAATCCTGGCCAATAAGTACCACCGAAGCCTCACCGTGGACAACCCCAATGGTGTTGAACCGCGCACCGCGTGCACCGTCAACGGTTACGAATTGGAACTTCCGCTCTTCTGGAAAGACGTCAAGCCGCTCGATGCCGTCATTGATGTGGACTACTATCTGCCCGGATGCCCGCCGCCGACTGCGCTCGTTGCGCAGGCCGTGGACGCCATCCTGAAGGGCGCGCTGCCGCCGAAAGGCTCCGTGCTCGCCCCGGAAAAATCCCTCTGCGAGTCTTGCCCCCTCAATGAAACCAAGCCCGAAACGCTGTCCATCAAGGAGTTCAAACGGGTGGCCACGAGTACGCCCGAACCCGACAAGTGTTATCTAGCGCAGGGTTATGTGTGCATGGGGCCTGCGACGCGGTCCGGCTGCGGCGAGCGTTGCATCCACGGAAACATGCCCTGTCGCGGCTGTTTCGGCCCCACCCCGGGGTCCTTGGACATGGGAACGAAGATGCTCAGCGCATTGGGAACCTTGGGCGAGGCGGATTCCGACGAAAAGGCGTCAGCCCTCGCCGGCGCCTTGGCAGACCCCATCGGCACCTTCTACCGGTTCAGCCTTCCTGCGTCCCTCTTGAAGCGGCGCTGCATTGAGAAAGAAGAGGCGTTATGAGCAAGAGAATCACCATCAATCCGATTACGCGCTTGGAAGGGCACGGCAAGATTGAGATATTCCTCGACGATGCCGGCAACGTGGAGCGCACCTTTTTCCAGGTGCCGGAGTTGCGGGGCTTCGAAACCTTCTGCCTGGGGCGTCCCGCCGAGGAGATGGCCCGCATCACCCCGCGCATCTGCGGCGTCTGCCCCACCGCGCACCACATGGCCGCCACCAAATGCCTGGATGACCTGTGGTGTGTGGAGCCGCCCTCGCCGGCAAAAAAACTCCGCGAACTGGCGTACAGCACCTTCATGGTCGAAGACCACTATATCCACTTCTTCTTTCTCGCAGGGCCGGATTTTGTGGTGGGTCCCACGGCGCCCGCCGCCGAGCGCAACATCCTCGGTGTCATCGGCAAAGTGGGGTTGAATATCGCCGGCCAGGTCATCCGCGTGCGGCGCGAGTGCCGGCAACTCATGGAGACCATGATGGGCAAGGTGATCCATCCCGTGTTCGGCCTGCCCGGCGGCGTATCCAAAGGCATCACCGACGAAGAACGGAGAAAATTCCTGGAAACGGCGGGGTTCGCTGTGGACTTCGCCCAGTTCGCCCTCCAACTCTTTGACGATGTGGTGCTGGCCAACCAGCAATATGTGGACCTCATCCTCAATGGCGCATACGCACACAAGACCTACTATATGGGTCTGGTGGACGAGAAGAATAGGGTCAGTTTCTACGACGGCATGGTCCGCGTCGTGGACCCCGAAGGCAACGAATTCGCCAAATTCGCCTCCAGAGACTATGCCCGGCACATCGCCGAACACGTCGAGCCTTGGACCTACATCACGTTTCCTTTCCTGAAAAACGTGGGCTGGAAGGGATTCACCGACGGCCCCGCCAGCGGCATCTACCGTGTCGCGCCGCTCGCCCGCCTGAACGCCGCCGCCGGCATGGCCACCCCCCTCGCCCAGGAAGCCTACGAGCGCATGTATGAAGTGCTGGGCGGCAAACCGGCGCACTGCACGCTGGCCACCCATTGGGCGCGCCTCATCGAGGCGCTATACGCCGCCGAACGCATGAAGGAACTCCTCGAAGACCCGGAGATCACAAGCCCGCAAATCCGCACCGTGCCCGTGGAAGTCCCGGAGGAAGGCGTCGGCATCGTCGAAGCGCCGCGCGGCACCCTCATCCACCACTATTGGACGGACCCGGAAGGCATCCTCACCCGTGTCAACCTGCTCGTCGCCACCAATCACAACGCGGCGCCCATCGCCATGTCGGTGGACAAGGCGGCGAAAGGCATGATCCAGAACGGCAATGTCAACGATGGCCTGTTGAACATGGTTGAAATGGCCTTCCGCGCCTACGATCCCTGCCACGCATGCGCCACCCACGCCCTCGGCAAGACGCCGCTTGAAGTGAAGATATTTGATCGAGAACGTCGCCTGCTTCAGACCTTGCGGAAATAATCTGTCCTGGTAACCGTTCACGGGAAAAACCAGCGTACACCCCCGGAAAACAGCAAGAAAACAGCGCAAAAACGGGACTGGTCCAAGCGAGTCCGTCGCAGACGGACGAGACGGGTCTGTCCCTCGTTTTTGCGAAATGAGCACAAAACCATTGAAATATCATGCTTTACGCGCCCGTGAACAGTTACCTGTTCTGGAACTGTATCAAAGGGACGTATCTTGTGCGGCGCTGCGCCCGGAATAGATGGGCAATTCAAGAAAGAATGTGCTGCCTTTGTTCAATGCGCTTGAGACGCCCACATTGCCGCCATGCAATTCCGCGACCCGGCGCACGATAGAAAGCCCCAGCCCGCTTCCGCTCACATCCGCCGCCATGCCATCCTTGCGCTTGATACGCACAAACGCCTGAAAGAGGCGTTTTTGGTCATCGGGCGCGATGCCGATACCGTTGTCTTCAACCTCGACCCGGACCATGTCTCCGTTCTGCCGCACCCGCACGGCGATGCGGCCGTTGGCCGGCGTATACTTGTCCGCGTTTGTTATCAGGTTGTTGATCGCCTCATGAACCAGCCGCTTGATGCTGCGCGTCGGCGGCAGGTTGTCCACGACCTCCACTTCGAGCGTATGCCCATGCGCGCAGATCATGTCCTGGTTCTCTTCGACAGCCGTCTCCACCAATGGTCCAATGTCCAGAATCTCCGCCTGGCGGGCCATGTCCGCCGCGTCCAGCGCAGCCAGCACACTGAAATCATGCAGGAACGAAGAAGCGTCGCTCAGACGCACGTGAATGCGGTCCAGCCATCCGCTTTGCTGTGGTGATAACGGCGGCTCCGCCGCGATCTTCATGCTCTGAAGGAGCATCGTGGCGGCGTTGATGGGAGACTTCAAATCGTGCAGCGCAATGTGCAGGAAATCCCGTTGGATTTGCGACAAACGCTCCAACTCCGCGTTGGTAACCCGCAACTGTTGTTCCCCCCGCCGCAGCAAGTCCGTAAGCCCTGTCACCAGATACACCGCGAGCGCCATCAGCATCGCCTGCACCACCAGAACCGTGATTACGAAGCGGCCATCCAATGGCACGTCGCTGTTCACGACCCCTACGGGAAAACGCATCGGCAGAAACCCCGCCCATTCACCCAGCACCAGCAAGGCAAACAGCGCATAGCCGAAGGCCGCATGCGCGTAGGCCGCCCTGGAGGACAACAGAATGGCCGCCAGCACGACATGCAGCAGGTAGAACGCCTGGAATGGCGATTTGGCTCCCCCAACAAGCCACAGGGCAACCGTGAGAAACACAAAATCCACCCCAATGGTCACATGGGTCAGGCCCATTACCAGGCGATGCGCAGGAAGCCGCCGTTCCAGATTCCGGCGCCGCCGCGCAAAAACAAACACCCCGACATTAAACCCCGCAAGCAGCGCCGCAAGCAGCACCAGGCCGGGAATATCCAGATGCTCTACCCCCAAGACATATTTGCCCCCAAGCGCTCCCAGCACAATCCCGACGGTTACCAGAAAACGCACTTGCGCGTTGATATACAGGCGCTTCCCCACGAGTTGCTTGTGAAAAAGCGGCGGCTCCCCATGACCCCGCTGCGACTGGATTTCCTGCAAATCGGTTCCCAACCCCACGTCTTCACGACGATACGCCATGCCATATCCCTCCGCGCCAAATCGTCACGAGCCGCTCCCCTCCTTAAGTATCGCATGGAATCCTGTGGACCGCAACATTGCCTTTCGCGCCATTTCATCTGTGACAGCAACCATCCATCAAAAAACGTAACATTTTAGCCGACTGAAGTAATCACTATGCATAACCCTGTCATTGCGAGCG
>CAZLII010000185.1:0-7961 GCA_964559065.1 uncultured Nitrospirales bacterium
TGCGCACCATCGCCCGACGCATCCGGGCTGAATTGGCCCTGATGCTTTCGGAAAAGGGCGCGGCGCGCGCCTTCTCCCTGCTGGACCGCGCCGGCCTGCTGGATCACGTCCTCCCTGAGGTGTCGGCCATGAAGGGCGTGCAACAGCCCCCCGATTATCACCCCGAAGGCGATGTGTTCACGCATACGCTTCTGATGCTGGAACTCTTGGAGGCCCCCTCCCCCACGCTGGCCTGGGCGGTGCTGCTGCACGATGTCGGCAAACCGCCGACACAGTCCTTCGATGATCGCATCCGCTTCAATTTTCACCACAAGGTCGGTGCGCGCATGAGCGAAGCGATTTGCCGCAGGTTGCACATGCCCAACGCCATGATTGAACGGATTGTGTGGCTGGTGGAAAACCACATGCGCCTGGCCGACCTGCCGGAAATGCGCGAGAGCCGCAGGAAGCGATTCGTGCGCGAGGCGGGCTTTCCGGAATTGGTGCAGTTGTGCCGCATTGACGCGCTGGCGAGCCATGGCGATCTATCCGTGATTGACTGGATAGAAGATTATGTTTCCCGACTCGTTCCGGAGACGGTGCGACCCAAGCCGCTGCTTGGCGGCGACGATTTGATTGCGATGGGCTACGCGCCGGGGCCGCTTTTCAGGGAGATACTGACCGCCGTGGAAGACGCCCAGTTGGAAGGGACGCTTCAGAACAGGGCGGAAGCCCGTGCCTTTGTCCGGCAACACTGGCCGCCGGAAGACAATCGCCAATAAGCAGACGCCTCAGGCTTTTGGATTTGCGGCAATTGCGGTTACGGGCCTTCCCGCCGGCATATGCGGCGGCATGTCGCCGTTCGGCGCATGCGGAAGAAACACGCTGAAGACAGACCCTTTGCCCGGCTCGCTTTCAACGTCAATTGCGCCGCCGTGTTCTTGCACAATCTTTTGGCAGCACGCCAGTCCCAATCCCGTGCCGGAAGCCCCCTTGCTACTGGCAAAAGCCTGAAAGAGTCTTGGCATGAAATCGGCGGGGATGCCGCAGCCCGTGTCGGCCACCTGAATCCGAAAACCATCGGCATCCCGGGAACACGCAACCGTGACCTTGCCGCCCTGCATGGCGCAGGCTTCCACGGCATTTGTCGCCAGATTGAGGACAAGGCGGTAAATCTCCTGGGAATCAACACTGAAAATGCCGTCATCGGCGGGGTGAGATTCAAGCGCGACCTTGTAGCGGTCGGCGCGGGGACGCAACGTATCCAGCACTTCCTGAACCACCGTGTTGATGTCGGTCGGGGCGCGTTCCGGCGGGCGGTCTTTCGACAGGCTGAGCATGTTCATCACGAGCGCGTCAATGCGCTCGATGGAACGTGACAGAATGGGCCACCCTTTCTCAAGATAATACAATTCCCTTTTCTCGACCGCCTTGGTGACGAATTCACATCCGCCACGCAGGGTTGTGAGAATGTTCTTGACACAATGCCCCAGCCCCGCCGTGGCTTCGCCGATGGCGGCCAGGCGCGCCCGGCGCACGTTTTCTTCATAGAGCCGCGCATTTTCCACCGCCACCCCCACCACGCGCGCAATGGCGGCAAGCAGGCCGAGGTCATCCCCCGTGTAGGTTTCGGAACTGCTGCCGGAATCCACATAGATCGCCCCCGCCACCGCATTGCGTCCAATGAGCGGCGCGCACATCGCGGAATGGATATCGTGGCCCACGATGCTGTCGGCGGCGCCAAAGCGGCTGTCTTCCTGCGCATCCACGGTGAGCATCGCCTCGCGGCTATCCAGTACATGTTGAATCAGCGTGCGGCTCAATGGCGGCCCTTCTTCAACCGACTCCTTGGAAAGCGCGGCGTGGATTTCCAGTTCGCCACTGTGCGGATTACACACCAGGACAAAGCCCCGCCGTACCGGCAATGCCTCGAAGATGATCTCCAGAATCTCCCGCATCAACACATCAGCGTCGAAAACCGCGCCCAGCAATTGCGCCGCCTTGTACAACACGGGCAGCCGCGCGCCGCCTGCCTCCCGCATGATGGTGGCATGGACATCCTCTGCCATCTCCGGTCCGATGACGGTGTGGCCTATCGTGGAACCCGCATGGGACCGCAGGTGCAGTGTCGCATTCCCCAGGTTGATGATGTCGCCCGCGCTCAGGGGGGTGCTCTGGACAGACTTGCCGTTCACCTGAACGCCATTGCGGGACTCCAGGTCTTCGATGTGCGGTTCGCCGTTTTCCAGCCACACCCGCGCATGGCGCCGCGATATGAGTTGGTCCTGGATGGAAATATGATTATCAGGGCCGCGCCCGATGAATAGCCCTTCCGAAGTGACCTGGTACCGTTCAGCGGTCTTCCCGGACACAATCAATATGAGATCATAATCCGCCATCAGCCTACCACCCCCAGGACGCAATGCAACAGATGGGCCGCATCCACCGGCTTGTCCACGAATCCCTCCGGCGCAGACACCCCAAACGCCGCCTCAAGGTCCTCTCGCGTGTACCCCGTTCCCTTCTCGGCATTATAACCCGTGAACATAATGATGGGGATTCGGCCCGTGAACGGCGATTCACGGAGGCGACGAAACGCCTCAAAACCGCCCATCACCGGCATCATGACATCCAGGATGATGAGGTCCGGCATCTCCGCTTCGGCCATGTCCACCGCTTCCTGGCCATTGCGCGCCTCCAACGCGCGCCAACCCTCTGATTCCATGACCGCCTGGACAAACATCCGCACGTTCTCGTCATCGTCCACGATCAGCACGAGTTTTCGCGTTGCCATCTTCTGCACCCGTTTCGGTCACGCTGCCAGGCGAAGTATAGCATCTTGATTGGTGGGCTGCATCCTGCCAACGCGACAAGACAGCCGAGGGCGGCTTTCCCGCACTATCAGTCCAGTCGATATGACCACGTCGAAAACAAAGGGGCGGATGGCCGTTTTCACTGCCATCCGCCCCCGTGAATCCGTCTTCGCGTGGAGGTGTTCAGTTCAGAGCGAATATGCCGGGCGCGAAACCGTCCTCAGAACTCTCCTGCACGTAGTAATACCGTCCGGGGGAGTTAAACAACTGGATGGTGCGCAGCAATTCGGAGAGGTCTATGCTCCAGTCCTGCGGGTTGTAGTCGCTGCTGTGCGGCGCGCAATCAGCGGCCCCCGCGAAGAGCGCATAGCCGTCTTCCGTGTCTTCGCCGCACTGGTAGCCGCCGACGTTGTATATCTGGATGACGCGCAGCATCTCGGAGAGGGAGATGGCCCAGTCGCCATCGGTGTCGGCGCTGTGACGCATGTCCTCGCCGGGGTCGGGGGCAAGCGGCGTCGGAATAATCTCCGTGCTCAACTCGCCGCTGTCCGCCCCGCGATACACGGCGGCGCCCAGAATTGCGTGCACACCATCGGCGTCCTCGGGCACATTCACCCGGTACACGACCCGCGCGGGGAACGCCGGCATGTTCAGCCAGACGAATTCGATGCGGCCGCTGTCGCCGGGTTCCGGTGCGGCCTCTGCGCCCGCCGAGTCCACCACCTCCGCGAGCGTCCAGCCCTCCGGCAGTTCTTCCCACAGGCCAAGCGCGGACAGGTAGCCTTCGCGCGCCTTGTGGATAGTCACCACAACGGTCAGCGGCTCACCGGGCCGATAATAGCCATTGCCGGCGCGGCGCGCCATTCGCAGAAGCGGATCATGGCCAAAGCCCGGTCCCGCATCCAGGAACGCCGCGAGAATCTCGTCCATGGTGAGCAGCCCGTCGCCGTTGAGGTCCGCCGCCGCAAACAATTCCGGCGGAACCGGGTAGAACGCCAGCACTTCCTCATAGGAAAGCGCGCCGTCGCCGTTGGCGTCAATCAGCAGGAACAGTTCCTGCAGCATGCGCAGGAACGGATTCGGCGGGGGTGGCGGGGGTGGCGGTGGCGGTGGCGTAAAATCGTCCAAATCGTAGCAGTCAATCACGCCATTTCCGTTGCGGTCCAGTTGATTGAACTGATCTCTGGTAAGCGCACCCGCCACTTCTTCGTATTCGATCACGCCATTCCCGTTCAGGTCCACCAGAAAGAGCGGCGGACCGGGATAAATCATGATCCATACCAGCCCGTTCACGTAATTCAGGACCTCCGCGAGGGAGAGCAGCCCATCGCCGTTGGCGTCAATCATCGCGAAATCCGCAGCGGAAATCGGCAGCACCGCCTGCACTTCCGCCAACGACAGTTGCCCATCGCCGTCCAGGTCAATGACCGGCCACACATGCCGCAGGAGAATCTCCCAGTCGTTGGGCAGCGGACAGTATTCTTCTTCGCCTTCTCCTTCGCCCTCGCCCGGCGGCGACATGCCGAAATCGTGGCAGTCAATCACCCCGTCGCCGTTGACATCCAGCATCGCGAACTGCTCCGGCGTGATATACATCGCAACTTCGTTGTAGGTGACCACGCCATCGCGATTGGCGTCAATGTAATTCAGCGGGTCTTCGCCGATCAGCGATGGAAGCACCGACATGAACGGCAGCACTTCCTCGATGGAGAGCAGGCCGTCGCGGTTCGCATCCGCCAAAGCGAAGACCATGTCAATATCTTCGGGATACACCAACCAGGCGGGCAAGACAGCCCTCAGTTCCGTCCAGGAAATCAGGCCGTCGCCATTGAGATCGATCACCGGCCACACGAAGTACATCCAAACTTCCAAGTCGCGCGGCACGGGACAGACGACCGGCGGTTCCCATTCGCCCTCGCCTTCGCCTTCGCCCGGCAATGGATCACATACGTCCGGCGGCGGGATGATGTCGTTGCAGTCAATCACGCCGTTGCCATTGATGTCGGCCAGGGCGAACTGTTCCGGCGTCAGGAGGTCTTTCACTTCGTCATAATCCAGCACGCCGTTCCGGTTCCAGTCCAGCGCCGCCAGCAGCGGGTACATGCCCAATGCCACAAGAATATCCGGCAAGACCGGCATCATCTCTTCGTAGCAAAGCAGCCCGTCCCCATTGCTGTCCATGGCGTTGAATATCATCTGGAACGTCGGCATGTAATCATATTCTTCTGCAACAAGACTGGTTGCCTCAGCGAAAGAGAGCATCCCATCGCCATCGGCGTCCATGAGCGGCCAGGCGATGGCCAGCAGTACCCCGACATCATCCGGCAGCGGGCAGGCATCCGTCGGCAGCGGCGCGCATTCGTCCGGCGGCGGAATGATGTCCCCGCAATCAATCACGCCGTTGCCATTCCGGTCGGCCTGGTCAAACTTCTCCTGAGACAGCCAGGGACTCATCTCCGCGTACTCAAGGACGCCGTTGCCATTGAGGTCATAAAAAGCCAGCACGGACGGTCCGTAGAGAACTGTCGCCAGTTCCGGCAAGACCTCCATGACTTCGTGGAAGCACAGCAATCCGTTATTATCGCGGTCAAAGTAGTAGAAGAGGTTATCGAACATTGGATCACTGATAATCGCATTGAATTCCGCCCTCGAAATCGCGCCGTCGCCATCCGTGTCCGCCAACGGCCACGCAATCGCGAGCAACACGGCCAGATCATCCGGCAGCGGACAGGGCGTGGGCGGGAGTTCAAAATCAAGACAGTCAATCACGCCGTCGCCATTGCGGTCCAATTGCGCAAACTGTTCCGGCGTCACATACTCGGAAATCTCGTCATAGGTGATGACGCCGTCGCCGTTCAGGTCAATTAAGTCCAGCAAATCGCCGCCAAGGAGATCGGATAGCAGCGGCAGGAAAGGCTGAACTTCTTCAATCGTGATCTTCCCGTCACGGTTCATGTCCACCAGCGAGAAAAACATCTCAAGGTCATATTCGCTGACCAGATAATCCGGGACAACCGCCGCAAGTTCATCCAGTGAAATCCCGCCATCGCCGTTCAGGTCAATCACGGGCCAAATAAAGCGCAACAACACTACCGGGTCGCTCGGCACGGGACAGCCGGAAACCGGCGGTTCTCCCTCTTCCCCACCTTCTCCTTCTCCCTCGCCTTCGCCTTCACCCGGCGGCGGCGGAACATCGCCGATATCTTCACAATCAATCACGCCGTTGCCGTTACGGTCCAGCAGATCAAATTGTTCCCGCGTGGCAAAATCGCTGACCTCGGAATACTGGATCAGCCCATCGCCGTTCGTGTCTACCATGCCCAACAGCCCGCCGGGCACCAGCATGGCAAGGAGCGGCAAAATCGTGATCATTTCATTCCGGGTAATCACGCCGTCCCGATTGGTGTCCACCAAGTCAAAATACTCCCGCTCCAGCGGATACACCGCGAGAATTTCGCTGTACGAAATGCCCCCATCGCCATTGGCATCCACCAGCGGCCAGATCAGGTCCAGCAGCACCGCCGGATCATCTGGCAGGGGACAGGGTTCCCCGTGGCCCGTCGCCGCCGCGGGGAAAGCCATTGCCGATACCGCCGCCAGCAATACGCTTATCAATATCGTGTTACGCATGGCCTTGGTACTCCTCTTAGGTTCGGACGATTATATACCCAAAAATCCATTCCTCTCCATATGTCAACGATAACATGTCCCATCCCGGGTGTCAATGTCATTATGCCTAAATCCCGGCCCCTTGGGGCTGCGTCATAAAAGGGGATTTTCATGCGGGTTGACGGCTGCGACGGGAATTTGCTAGAATTCTGCGCTGAAGTAGCACATATTGATGAGTATTCTGATAACCGGCGGCGGACGAAAGAAGGCCGTGCGCATTTCTGGATGAGGGGAGGTTGAGCACAGTTGACAAAGGTTCGTGTGAAGACGGACGAGCCGTTTGAGAAAGCCTTGAGACGTTTCAAGAAGAAGTGCAACAAAGAAGGGCTGATGCAGCGGCTGAAGGAAATGAAGTATTTCGAGAAGCCTTGCGAGCGGCGGCGGCGGAAATTGGCGAAGGCGATGTCGCGTTCCGTGCAGGAGTAACAGCAGGGCGGTTTTTTCCAGCAGTGACGACGAAGGGCCGGGTTCCCGGCCCTTTTTTCTTTGCGCTGCCCCAAACACCTGGGATTGTTGATAGTGCGGAATGCGGAATGCGGAATGCGGAGTACGGAATGCGGAGTAAATGAAGCGGAGAGGAACCCGCCCGTGCTATCGTTCTATTGGGATTCCCTGGCGATTCGCGCCATTGCATCTCCCCTGCAGGGGCAGGATAATCTCGGTTCAAAGACAACGGAAAGACAGCGCAAATCGCGCAAATCGGCTCACGCTTTGGACTGCGGTGGCTTGCCACCGCTTTCCCGCGGCCAGGCTTGCCTGGACGCCCGGAAGACAATCCACCGCACCCCAAGAAGTACAATACGGATGTTCCCTGAATCGCTCATTCGTGTTCGGTTAACGCTTGATTTTTCGTTTCTGGATTCCCGCGTGCGGGTATGTCGGTTAACGCAAAAAGGGGACAGACACGTCTCGTTCGGAGATTCGCAATCATGAGAGCAATCATTTAGCATCTACCTCATTCGGCAAAAGCGTGACGTATTTCTAAAAAACAGCGGAGGGTGCATTCCATGGGAATCGTACTGGGACTGGATGTTGGGACGAGCGGAACGAAGGCCATCGCGATGGATGCGGCGGGGAAACTGCTGGCCTCGGCGCTGGTGGAATATCCGCTCCATAGCCCGAAGCCGGGCTGGGCGGAGCAGGACCCGGCGGACTGGCGGCGGGCGGCCTTCGCGGCGCTCGCGGAGCTCGCGGCAAAGATTGACGCGAAGGCGGTGCGCGCGCTGGGGCTGACCGGCCAGATGCACGGTTCGGTGTTTCTGGACGACAAGCAGCACGTGATCCGTCCCGCGTTGCTGTGGTGCGACCAGCGCACCGCGAAACAGTGCGAGGCGATCACCGAGACCGTGGGCGTGGAGCGCCTGATCGCGATGGTCTCGAATCCCGCGCTGACCGGATTCACCGCGCCGAAAATCCTGTGGCTTCGGGACAACGAGCCGGAAGCCTACACGCGCGTGAAGAAGGTGCTGCTGCCGAAGGACTATATCCGGTGGGTCCTGA
>CAZLII010000186.1:0-7925 GCA_964559065.1 uncultured Nitrospirales bacterium
CAGCCAGCCCAGAATCGGCTGGATCACGTTGACATTGATTGCGCCCTCGACCATCGCGTTGCGGAACATCGCCTCATAGCCGGGATGGGTTTCGCCCTCCCATTCGCCGCCCATGGCGCGCGCATCATAGCGGCGCATCACCTCTTCGGCCTTTGTGCAGACAGCCTCCAACTCGATCATCAGGGTTTCCCGCTTTGCGCGCAGTTCGTCAAAGAGCGTCGGGTCCTTCGCCAAGTTCAATTCGTTTTGCAGGGAAATCACAAAATCCGCCGCGCGTTCGCGCACAAACTTCGCAGCCGTCTCCAGCACCTTGCCGGCCTTGTTCTCATTGAGCAGGAAATCCAGCAGCCGCTCTTTGAGGTGCGGCAGGCGGCTCTGCCCCATGAGGTAAGCCGCCAGATCGCGGACGGGGTTCTCGCTTGCGCGGATGCGGTCCGCCACGCTGGTGGGGATGGAGATGCGGTTGTCGTCCAGTACTTCCTGCAGCGTGATGAGGCCGCGCTCCAACTGCTGCGCGCGCAGGGCGCGGTAGCCGGAGAGGAAGAAGATGTCGGCATTGTCGGGAAGTCCATGCCGCTTGAACGCCTGAATCAGGCTCCACGCCGGACCATGGGCCGCCCGGATATCAATTTCCTCCGGGTCTATCTTGTCGGCCTTGTTGAGCACGAAAAACACATGCCGCCCGCGCAGGGTCATGATGCGCTTGATGAAATTGAGGTCGTGGATGTTGCCCGCGAAATTGCTGTCCACAAAGCAGATGACGAGGTGGCTGTGCTCGATGATGCCGAAGGTGATCTCCTGGCGCGTTTCCGACACCGAATGGACACCCGGCGTGTCCACGAACACGATGTCCTCTTCCAGCACCTCGCTGGGCAGAAACAGGTTGATTTCGTCAATCTTGTCGCGTAGCGGCGCGAGCAGCGGATACGCCTCATCGGCAATCACGGTGACGATCGGTTCCAGGCTTTTGCGCATCGCGGCGGGCCTGCCGTTCGGATAGGTCACGCGGATTTCGCGGCCGTCATCCGACCCGGCGACGGATGCCGGCAGTCCCGCGAGCAGTGCATCCAGCGCGGCCACTTCGCTGTCCGGCGCGCGTTCGCGCAGACGCACGGCGAGTTGCAGCGGGCCGCCCCGCTGAATGAAGGTAAGGCGCGACGTGCATTCCTCGACGTCCATGGGCAGAAAATCACCACCGAGAAAGGCGTTGATCGCCGTGGATTTCCCCACATTGAACGCGCCCAGAAAGACCACGCGGTACTTGCCGTCCTCCACTATCTGGTGTTGATAGCCGATGGCCTTTTGTTCATAGGAGCGGTTGCCCCGAAAATCGTCATCCTCGCGCACAAAGCGGTCAAGCGAGGTCAGTCCCGACAGAATCCATGCGCGTTTGTCTTCATGTTCTCTGAAATTCATGCGGCGACTCCTTGCGACATTTCGGTGAGTGATGCGGCCAACGGCATAGTAAACAACGTGTCGAAATCCATGTCCCGGTGTCCGGCGGCGTGGCGCGCCTCGAATTCGTAAAGCGCGACCCGGAGCGCGTCGAATCCCGCGTCGCAGCGGTCGCGCACATCGCGTTTCATGCGCATCCGGTACTCGTTGGATGGCATGCCGCGCGCGGCCTCCAATCGCGCCGACAAGGGCAGAAACGGCGGTGCGGGCAGGATGCCATAGGCTTCCATGCGCACGCGGGCGCGGTCGCTCAGGCGGCGGATTTCGTCCGCGTTCAGATGGTCCGCCTTGTTGGCGGCCACCAGCAACGATTCGCCGAAGACCTGTTGGTGATGCGCGATGAAGTCCATGGTGTGTTTTGCGGACCAGTATTCGATGTCCGTCACCACGACGAGCAGCACGGGCGGGTGCGGTGTGGGCGGCGTCAGGCGTGGCGACTCAAAACCGTCGGCGGACATCCCGGCGGTGTCCGCAAATACCAGACTGCGGAACGGCGTGCCCGGCAATAATGCGCCCAGCGCGTTGTAACCATCCGGGTTTCCCGATTTCTTGCGGATGTTCAGAAATTCTTCGTGCGTTATCGAAGCCGGTCCCTCCCCCCCACGCTTCCATGCCGCAAAATGCGCCTCGCTCAATTCAGCGCGTGCCACGAATGTGGGCAGCGCGCGGCTCTCATCCCGGCATGCCGGCAGCGTCTCGCGCCGCAGCAATGCATTGATGACGGCGCTCTTGCCGACATTGAAGTCGCCCATGAACAACGCGCAGGGCGGCGCTGCGCCAGGGCCGTATCCGACATATGACTCCGACATGGCTGTCCTTTCCTTGGGATCGTTGTTGTGTTCTGTTTTCCGGGAACAGCGTGGGGCGATGCCCCGCCCGGCCGAGACGGCTGGTTTGCGCGCATAGTGTAGCACGTGCATCG
Source organism: uncultured Nitrospirales bacterium (assembly GCA_964559065.1). Lineage (GTDB taxonomy): Bacteria > Hydrogenedentota > Hydrogenedentia > Hydrogenedentales > CAILVY01 > CALEDJ01. Next base: position 2,378 of record CAZLII010000186.1, read on the forward strand.
CACGTGGTGCGAGCATAGCGCCGCTGCCCGTGGGGCGTGTCAGCGACGCAGCGATTCGGGACCACAGACAGGTAGGCCGGAGGCGATGTTTCCAAGATGCACCATCTATGAATAATGCAGAAAATACATGGTCATTTTGCGGGGAATTAGGTCTTGACAAAGGAAACGCGGTTCGTGCTAGAATGTATACCTGTCGTTAGGTAAACATCAACAACGAGAGGGTGATTTGGTATGGCTACAGAGGATACGAAAGCAAAAGATGCCGCGATGGCACTGGCCGAGGAAGCCCGCGAAGCCGAATGGAAGTTCCCCAGTTTCACCGCCGAAATGTTCCGGGGCAATTTCCGTTGGGACCTGATGCATCCCTATCCGGAGCAAGACCCGGAGGACAAGAAGATTGGCGATGAACTCATCGCCAAGACAAAAGAGATTCTGGAACAGTACGTGGACCCCTTCGAGATTGACGCCACGGGCGAATATCCGAAGGAGGCGCTGGAGAAGTTGGCGGAACTGGGACTCTTCGGCATGAAGATTTCCAAGGAATACGGCGGCATGGGACTTTCCCAGATCAACTACGCCCGCATGCTTTCATACATCGGCAGTTACTGCCAGAGCACGGTCACCTGGTTGTCCGCGCACCAGAGCATTGGCGTGCCCCAGCCGCTCAAGGATTTCGGCACGGAAGAACAAAAGAAAAAGTATCTGCCGCGATTGGCCAAAGGGGAAATTTCGGCCTTCGCGCTGACCGAACCGGATGTGGGGTCCGACCCGGCGAAGATGTCAACCACTGCCACGCCCTCCGCGGATGGAACATACTACCTGTTGAATGGGGACAAACTCTGGACGACCAACGGCCCGGATTCCGACATTATTGTCGTGATGGCGAAGACGCCGCCGAAGATCAAGAACGGCAAGGAAATTCCCCAGATCACGGCGTTCGTCGTTGAAACGAATTGGCCGGGCGTAGAAGTGGCGCACCGTTGCAAGTTCATGGGGTTGAAGGGCCTGTCCAATGGCATGCTGCGCTTCAACAACGTGAAGGTGCCTGCTGAAAACATCATCGGCAAGCCGGGCATGGGGTTGAAGATTGCGCTGACCACGCTGAATACCGGGCGCTTGGGTGTACCGGCGGCTGGCGGCGGCGGCTGTAAGGGCTTCCTGGACGACTGCGCGTGGTGGACCAAGAACCGCGTGCAGTGGGGGCGGCCGGTGGGCGAACACCAGGCGATTTCCAAAAAAATCGCCAATTTCACCGCCGATACCTTCGCCATGCAGGCCATGGTCTTTCTGACCTGCTCCTTCGCCGACAAAAAGAATGCCGACATCCGGCTCGAAGCGGCTGCGGCCAAATACTTCTGCACCGAAAAGACATGGACTGCCTTGGACGATCTGCTGCAAGTGATCGGCGGACGCGGCTACGAAACGGCGCTCTCGCTCTACAATCGCGGCGACCGCCCCTTCCGCGTCGAACGCGCCATGCGCGACATGCGCGTCGGCCGCATCTTCGAAGGCTCCTCCGAAGTGATGCACCTGATCATGGCGCGCGAAGCGATGGACACACACTTCAAACTCGTCATGCCCCTTCTTGTCAAAGGGGGAATGCTTGCCCAAGTGATGAACGCGCTCAAGCCCAAGAATTGGCCTTTGGTTATGAATGCGTTGAAATTCTATGTGAGATGGTACCCCAAGACCTGGATGCCCGCGAACACCAACTTCAACGTGAAGCACCTGAACGCGGCTAACCGCGATCACTTGGTTTTCTGCGCGAAGACCTGCAAGCGGCTCGCCCGGAAACTCTTCCACACCATGGGTAAATACCAGGCGAAGTTGGAGTACGAGCAGATTCTTCTCGGCAATTTCGTGGAGATCGGCACCAACCTCTTCGTGATGTCCGCAAGCCTCGCCTTCGCAGAATATCTGCTGGCGAAGAATCCCGACGACCAGACCCCGCAGGAACTGGCCGACCTCTTCTGCAAGAATGCGCGTCAGCACATTGACGCCCAGTTTCGTGCGGTCAAGAAGAACCACAACTTCATGTACCGCAAAGTGGCGAAATCTCTCATGGACGACAAGTATACCTGGCTCGCCACCGACATCTACGACGGCGTGCCCCCCAAGTACCGCGACTATGAGAAGAACGCACCCAAACCGCACAAAGTCGAGGACATGCAGGAAGCCCCGAAGTAATTCGCGGACACAGACACTTGAGTATTGCTGCGGGAACCGCTGAAAAGGCGGTTCCCGCAGTTTTTTCTTTTGGGGGAAGAATAGGCCTTTTCAATCGGGCAGGTCGGACGAGTCGGACGAGTCGGACGAGTCGGACAGGTCGGACAAAGTCGGAGTTGTCTCTGGCGTCCTTGCAGTCCCTGCTGTCCCTGCTGTCCCTGCTGTCCCTGCTGTCCCTGCTGTCCCTGCTGTCCCTGCAGTCCCTGCTGTCCTTGCTGTCCTTGCTGTCCTTGCTGTCCTTGCTGTCCCTGCTGTCCCTGCTGTCCCTGGGATTTCTATTGGTCTTTTTTCTCATTCTCTTGACGGGATGTTTCAAAACGAATCACCGGTTGTCCCAAAATGCACGCCTAATATTGCCTGCAATCCATAAGTCTTTCTATATCAATAACTTTCATGTAGGCATGACTCTTGCATTTCCCATGTGAACTCGAATGGAAAGGAGCATCTGGTTCAATGAGATTGGACAAACTGACTATCAAGGCGCAGGAAGCGCTGTCTGAGGCGATGGACTTGGCTTCGGAGCACGGGCATCCGGAGATCACCGCGCTGCACCTGCTGGCGGCGATGCTGCTTCAGGAACAGGGCGCGGTCGCTTCAGTGTTGCAGAAGATCGGCGTGCCGCCCAGCCAGGTCCTGTCGCAAACCCAGGAGGCACTGAATCGTCTGCCCCGGGTTTCCGGGAGCGGAGCGATGCCGGGCCTGGGCGCGGAGGCGCAGCAGGTGCTGGACGCCGGGTGGCGCTTTGCGCAGACCCTGCGTGATGAATACCTGAGCACAGAGCATATCCTGCTGGGCATCATCAAGCATGGCAAGAATGCGGCGGCGGCGCTGCTTTCCACGCGCGGCGCGACGGAAGACGCCGTGTTGCAGGCGCTGAAGATGGTGCGCGGCAATCAGCGGGTGGATGACCCGAATGCGGAAAGCACCTACGACGCCCTCCAGAAATATAGTCGGGACCTGACCCAACTCGCCCGCGCCGGAAAACTGGACCCGGTCATCGGGCGGGATGAAGAAGTGCGCCGGGTGATCCAAGTCTTGTCGCGCCGGACCAAGAACAATCCCGTGCTCATCGGCGAGCCGGGCGTGGGCAAGACGGCGATCGTGGAAGGGCTGGCGCAGCGCATCGTGGCGGGCGACGTGCCCGAGAGCCTGAAAAACAAGCGCGTGGCCACACTGGACCTGTCGGCGATGGTGGCGGGCGCGAAGTTCCGTGGCGAGTTCGAGGAACGCCTGAAGGCGGTGTTGGCGGCGGTGCAGGAGTCCGAGGGCGGCATCATTCTGTTCATTGACGAGATGCACACACTGGTGGGCGCCGGCGCGGCGGAAGGCGCGATGGACGCCTCGAACATGCTCAAGCCCATGCTGGCGCGGGGCGAACTGCACTGCATCGGCGCAACCACGCTGGATGAATACAAGAAGCATGTGGAAAAGGACCCGGCGTTGGAGCGGCGGTTCCAGCCGATTTTCGTGGGCGAACCGAACGTCGAGGATACGATTGCGATATTGCGCGGGCTGAAAGAGCGCTATGAGGTGCACCACGGCGTGCGGATTCAGGACGCCGCGCTGGTGGCCGCCGCGACGATGAGCCACCGCTACATCTCCGACCGATTCCTGCCGGACAAGGCGATTGACCTCGTGGACGAGGCCGCGTCGCGGCTGCGCATCGAAATTGACAGCATGCCCTACGAGATTGACGTGCTTGATCGGCGCATCCGCCAACTGGAGGTGGAACATCTCGCGTTGAAGAAGGAAAAGGACAAGTCGGGCACGGAACGCCGCGAGGCCATCGAGCGCGAAATGGCCGACCTGCGCGAGGAATTGAACGCGAAAAAGGCGCAATGGCAGGCAGAAAAAGAAGTGATTGAGCGCATCCGCGAGATCAGCAGCCGGATGGACGACGCGCGCCGCAAGGCCGAAATTGCCGAACGCCAGGGCGATCTGGGCAAGGTGGCGGAAATCCGCTACGGCATCCTGAACGATTTGCAGCGCCAACTGGAAGCGGAAAACGCGCGGCTGGCAAGAATCCAGGAAAAAGGCAGTTTCCTGAGCGAGGAAGTCACCGAGGAACATATCTCGAAAATTGTGTCGCACTGGACCGGCATCCCCGTGGACAAATTGCTGGAAGGCGAGATGGAACGCTTGGTCACGATGGAGCGCCGGCTGGCGGAACGGGTGGTTGGCCAGGAACACGGCAGCCGGGTGGTCTACGACGCGGTGCGCCGCGCGCGCGCCGGTCTCAAGGAGCCGAACCGACCCATCGGTTCGTTCATCTTCCTTGGTCCGACGGGCGTCGGCAAGACCGAACTGGCCCGCGCGCTGGCGGAACTCCTTTTCGACGACGAAAACGCCATGGTGCGCATAGACATGTCGGAATATATGGAGAAGCATACGGTGTCGCGGCTCATCGGCGCGCCGCCGGGTTACGTCGGCTATGAAGAAGGCGGTCAGTTGACCGAGGTCATCCGGCGCCGTCCTTACAGCGTTGTGCTGTTGGATGAAGTTGAAAAGGCGCACCCGGATGTGTTCAACGTCCTGCTGCAGTTGCTGGACGACGGGCGTTTGACGGACGGCCAGGGCCGCACGGTGGACTTCAAGAACACCGTGGTCATCATGACCTCCAACTTGGGCAGCGAGGTTTTCCGTGAGTCGCAGGGGTCCTACGAGGAACAGGTCAACGCGGTTAACCAGTTGCTGCGCATGCACTTCCGGCCGGAATTCCTCAACCGGGTGGATGACATTGTCATCTTCCATCCGCTGACGCGGGAACATATTCGCCGGATTGTGGATATACAAATTAGACATGTGGCGAAGCGATTGGCCGAGAAATCGGTGAAAATTGAATTAACTGACGCGGCGCGTGACCTTTTGGCCGAGGAAGGCTTCGAGCCGGCCTACGGCGCGCGGCCCCTCAAGCGGGTCATTCAGCGCCAAGTGCTCGACCCGCTGGCATTGGACATGCTGTCCGGCCGCGTCCCCGAAGGTTCTTGTGTTATAATTGATGTGCAGGACAAGGAATTGACGAGGCATATTCAATCGTCCCAAGCGGCCTAGTGTGGCTGTTGACCATCGGCCGGGCCTAGGACCGGTCAAACCCTCCCCGAGGCCGGGCGTATCCCCAGCGCCCGGTCTCGCATTTTATACAGGCGCGTTGACATTTCGAATCCCCCACCGCCTTCGGCGGCGATTCGCAGAAGAAAGGGGGTTTTGTAGTTTTGTAGGGCGGGTGAAGCGGAGTGGAACCCACCATGGTCTTCGAGCGGCCACTTTCTTTTGTGAATCGCCGCCGAAGGCGGTGGGGGACTGCTAAGAAAGTGCGCCATGT
>CAZLII010000187.1:0-7901 GCA_964559065.1 uncultured Nitrospirales bacterium
CGCGATGTGGTCGAGACCGCCGAAGGGATGCGCCAGAATCAGTTCCGGCTCGGTGGTCCAGGTGGCCGCGTTGTCCCGCGACCGCACCAGCACAAGGTAACTGTTGGGGTCCGTGTGGCTCGATCCGGATTCCCCCAGATAGCGGCGCTCCGGCGCGCGCCGAAACGCAACCAGCAATTCGCCGTCCGGACGGCAGACCACCGACGGGAACGCGCTGTAGAACCGGTTATCGCTGTAAATGACGATGTCCGTTTCTTTTTCCAATGTCGCCGCCTGCGCCGCGCATTGCGCAAGGTGCATGCCCAGCACAAGCAGCACAGCGCCGAGAATAATCTTCCACCGTGTCATGATCGAATCTCCCTTTGTTTGATTGGCTGTTTTCCGAAGCGAGTAAGGCAAATTACTGACCCAAGGCGTTGCCTTGGGTTGACGTGTTACATCCTTTCAGGCCTTATGAAGGCTTGAAGAAACCATGAAAACACAAAACTTGTTTTTGGACGGCATCGTCACCGGATAATCGTGCGCACGGGTTGCCCGGGACGTTCCGGGGCTTCGCCGAGTTGCGCGCGGCGTTTTTCCAATTCCTCAGGGAAAGCGTGGCGCTTTTCGGCTTCTTCGAGGTATTGCCGCGCGCGGTCCGGTTGCTTGGCGGCGATGGCCATGTCGCACAGCCGCAGCCAGGGTTCGGGGTCTTCAGGGCGCTCTTTCGCGGCCAATTCCAGATATTGCGCCGCCCGCTGGGGCTGCTTCAGTTCCATCGCGATGTCCGCGAGACGGATCACGGTGGACGCCGGGTCGCCGCTGCGTGCCGGCGCGGCCTTCAGATATTCCAGCGCCGCGTCCCACAGCCCGGACCCGGCGCAACGCAGGGCCAGGCCGTGCCAGGCGTCCGCATCGGCGGCAGGCGCATCGCGCCATTCCGCCAGAAAACCCTCCGCCGCATTCATGCGGGCGCGGCCCACGCCGAGCAGCATCCACGCCTGCTTGTTCTCCGGCGATTTCCGGAGCACGGCATCGAGAATATAGGCGGCGGAAAGCCAATGCCCGCGCATCGCCTGCACTTCCGCCTGCATGAGCACCGCGCCGAGGTCGCCCGGCGATTGTCTCAATTTCTCCTCAACCGTCCGCTCCAGGGCGCGCGTCTGTTCCGCCAACACCTGCACCTGCCGCGCCGCCGCCGCCCAGGGTGATTCCGCGTCATCAGCGATGGCCTGTTGCAGGAGGGGCAGCGCGGCCTCGAAATCGCCCAGTCCCGCCAGGGTGACGCCGAACAGCCCGGCGGCGTCCGCCGGCATCGGCCCAAGCCGCTGCGCCCGGCGGATATAATCGGCGGCAGTGCGCAACTGCTCCGGTTCGGGGTTTTCCTGTGCGCTTTGCGCGAGAATGACCGCCACGCGCAGCGTGGTGTCGGGGTCAAGCGGCCTCCGCCGCAGGGCGTCCAGCAGGACCGGCAACGCCTCGTCGGGCCGGCCGGCCTCATGCAGCGCGACGCCAAGACGCGCCATCACCTCCCCCTCGTCCGGCGCGCGCGCCAAAAGTTCGGGGAATTCATTCTCAATGCGCAACTCGGTCAGAAGATCCAACGCATTGCGGAAAGCATCGGCCGCCTGCAGCAGCGTCGCTTCGCGTTCCCCGTCCTGCAGCGCAGGCGCCACATTCATCAGGTACCTGCCCAGATGCATGTATGGCACAGGGTCAAGCGGGTAATCCTCTTCCGCGCGTTGCGCCCACAATGCCGCCGGATCGCGTCCGGCGGCGGCGCGCTGATGCGTCACCACGCCCGCAAACAGCGCCAGCCCCGCCATGATGCAGCCCAGCGCCGCACGCAACCCCGCCTTCTGCAAAGACAGAAAAAGCCACGGGACCAGGAGCAACAAGCCCGCCAAGGGAAGATATGTGCTCGTGTCCGACACATGCGACACGGGCACAATGATCGCCGTTGCGGCGATTGTACTCAGCGCCCATACCAGCGCCACACCCGCCAAACTGCGCCGAAAGAATAAGTATGATGCGAAAACAAGATAGAATACCCACACCCACACAAAGATCAACATATTGCTGACCGAATGCGTAACCCATCCATACCGAAAAACCATATCATAAGAAACTTGCCAACCGATCAACACCAACAAGGCGGAACTCATCAACGTTTCGCCCACCCCCAGAACCCCGGGCGTTTCCCCGGCGAACAGCGCACATGAGATGCCTGCGGCCAGTTGCGCCGCCGCGAGGGCGATGGCAATGCCGCCGAAGGCGATGTGCATTTTTCCCAGCGTCCTCAGGCGGCCGCGGAATTGATCAATCGCTATCAGAAGCAGGGGCATGGCCCATGCGGGCGCGTAGCAGGCGAAGGCGATGACTTGACATACTGCCACTATTGACAACCAGATGTAGTCAACAGATGCGCCCCGCGTGGCCCGCAAATAACACAATATGCCCACAAGCACGAAAAACAACCCCTGAACCGCCGGACGACCGTGGAGTGTCTGCACGCTTTCCAAGAGGCCTGGATGCACCACGAAGAGCATGCCCGCAAGCATGCTGACGGCGTCGGGCAGTTTCCCCGCCAGGAGTTTCCGGCAGAGCAGGAAGATCAGCACGCCGTTGGCCAGGTGGAGCAGGAGGCTGACGGCGCGAAGGAAAGCCGCGTTGAACGGCGCAAGCATCCAGTTCGCGGCAAGGGCGTACAGGGTCAGCGGCGCATAGGGCAACCGGTCATGCGCCTGCGGAACGGTGACCAGCCGGTGCAGGGCGTCATTTTCGATCATCAGTTCGAGGTCTTCGCCGTGGAGCGGCGTGTCCAGCACCGGCAACAGCGCGAAGAAGCCCACAATCAGGATCAGAAACGCGGCCAGCCCCGCCTGCGCCGCCGCGGTCCCGCGATCGGCTTGGGGCGCATCCATCCTGTCGGATGCGGGCATGCCCGCCGGCGTTTCCTCGGCCACTGTGCCCTCCCTTCCGTGAAATCAGCCACAACCCTGTGCGCACCGCGATTATAATCCGCTTTGATTCGGCCATCAATGCCGGGACAAACCAGCCTGTTTGCATCCTTCTGTGCGCCTGAGTAGGATGATGCGCCCCCGCTGAGCAACGCGGTGTTGAGAAGCGCGTCCGGGCAGGGAACCATGTGGGAATCAGGAACGCGTCGCTGACGAAATGCGGCGGACATGCAAAGGAGAAACGTCATGGGGAAAAAACTGCGGATCGGGTTCATTGGCGCGGGCGGCATCGCGATTGGACACTACCAGCGTCTGATGGCGACGAAAAAGGCCGTGGTGACGGCGCTGAATGAACCGAGCGCGGCGTCGTTGAAGCAGTTCTACACACACTGTCCGGGTTCGGAAGCGTTGCCGGTGTATGACGACTACCGCGACATGCTGCGCAACGAGGAACTGGACGGCGTGGTGGTGCAAAGCCCGCACACAGTGCACTACGAGCAAATCAACGCGGCGTTGAATAAGGGCCTGCATGTGCTCGCGGAAAAGCCGATGACCTGCACCATCCGCCACGCGAAGGCGCTGATCAAAAAGGCGGAGGAGAAGAAGCGCATCCTGATGATCTCCTACCAGCGCCATTTCGAGCCGACCTTTCGTTATATGCGACAAGTGATTGCCAGGGGTGCGCTGGGCGAAGTGCAGTTCGTGCAGGCCATCCAGGCGCAGGAATGGCTCCGCGCCACGCGCGGCACCTGGCGGCAGCAACTGGCGCTCTCCGGCGGCGGCCAACTCAACGATTCCGGCAGCCACCTCGTGGACATCGTGATGTGGGTCACCGGCATGAAGGTCAAGGAAGTCTTCGCGCGCAACGATAACTTCGACACGGAAGTGGACATCAATTCCACCCTCGCCATGACCTTTGAAAATGGCGCGCTGGGCAGCATGTCCATCATCGGCAATGCGCCGTCCTGGTACGAGGACCACTCGATTGTCGGCAGCAAGGGCGCGCTTTATCTGCGACAGGGCTTGGGCCTGATCCATCTCGATGCGGTCGGAAAACCGATTATTACGAAACTGCCCAAATACGCGAAGAATCCCGACTCTAATTTTGTGGACAGCATCCTCGGAAAAGACACGCCGCAGACCCCGCCCGAATGCGGCCTGCGCACCATCGAAGTCACCGAGGCCGCCTGGCGGTCCATGGCCGCCGGCAAGCCCGTCCGCGTGCCGTAGGATGCCATTCCGACGGCACACAATTGCGCCGGGAAGATATGGATGGCGTGGACCGCGTGGACAATGCGGATGATGTGGACGCTGTGGCGTAGTTCTCCAGACTGTGCCATGCCCGCGACCGAAGGTCTCCAACACAACATCCCCCGGCGCTTCGCGCCACCCCCTTCAAAGGGGGATTGGCCTTGTTGTGGCCGGTCTTGTATCTTCCCCAGACCATGATGAAAATACGCGCTGACAGAAAAGCAAATACGACCAACTGTCACGCTGACCGCACACTGTAGCCCATAATTGCTATGCTATTTAAGAAATTCTGAAAAAACTGTTTTTTTGCAACCCCCACAGCCTTTCACTTGGAATCAATGTTTCTTGTCCTTTTGGTCCTTGCTGTCCTTGTTGTCCCTCTTTTCCTTTGCAGAGTCGGTACGCCCGCGTTACGGTGGCGTCTCTGCGACGTTTCACCGGTTGCGGCGCAAGGCGTCGAGGGCTTTTTCCAATGCTTTGATCATGGCGCGGGAGGGTTGTTTCAGGGCGTAGAAGTCTATGCGGGCGGTCTTGTCGCTCGGGGGGTGCCAGGTATTGGCGTCCACCATGAGAACAAGTCGCAACCCGGCGGCGGCGATGGCGTCCACGAAGCGGGCCGTGGGATGGATGCGTTCGCGCACAACGGCTTCCGCGCCGGTGTTGATGCGGACGCCGGTATCCACGACGCCCGTGGCGTGATCGTAGGCGCTGGTCCAGGTGGTTTTGAACGTCCCGTTGTGTTCCGTCCAATACTGGTCCTCGAAGTGATCGGTCACCATGCGTTCGGTGACGATGTCGAAATAGAGGATGCCGTCGGGGCGGAGCGCGGCGGCGCATTCGCGCACAGCACCGGCGGGGCCGTCGTCCTCGATCAGAAAGTTCATGCTGTCAAAGAGGCAGGTGACCAGGTCCACACAGTCGTACACGGGCAGTGCGCGCAAGTCGGCGACCGCAACGGGCAGGGCGGGGTCTTTCTTCCGCGCGGCGCGCAGCATGGCGGGGGACAGGTCCACGCCGATGCTGTTCCAACCGGCCTGGCGCAGCATGTGCAGGAGCGTGCCGGTGCCGCAGGCGGCGTCGAGATGGCGGAAGCCTTTGGGCAGCAGTTCGCCAAGCGCCGACACGATGCGGAACCAGCGCTCGTAATCCACATGTTCCATGATGGGATCGTAGTAGCGGGCGATGCCGTCGAACTGGTCCGGGGAGGTCATGCGGGACGCCCTTCCTCGACCCATCGGCAGAAGATTTCCGACAGCGTGGTATCCACGCCCTTCTTCGTGAAAAAGGCGATCTTGGCGCGGGCGACATGGCGCAGTGCGGCATCGAAATCCCCGGCTTCGAGCAGGGCGCGCGCCCGCTCCGCTTCGCCATTGCCGCGCAATGGCTCCGCGAAATCGGCGCAATACAGCGCCTGCCCCAACAGATTCAAGCCCGGACGCCCCGTCGTATGCCAGTAGATCGCCTCGTAGATGTCGGGGTCGTCAATGCCCAGTTTGCGGCGGCACTGCTCCGCCGCCACCGGACCGTGGAGAATGTTGGGCTTGTCGCGTTCCGACGCGCTGATGGGCAGCCCGTACTGCTCCGCCTTGCGCAGCATTTTGTCGTTGTCCCATGCGCGGCAAATGTCGTGCAACACGCCCACGGTAACGGCAGGTTCCATCGGCAGGCCGAGGCTTGGCGCGAACGACACAAGACACTCGGCCACGGAGAGGCAATGCCGGACTTTCTTTTCCGGCAGCCGCTTGCGCAAAAGCGCAAGATATTCATCAAGTCTCGGAATTTCTGGCAGGTTCACGATACAGCCCCTTCTCCCGGATGATTCGTTCGACGGCGCGCGGCACGAGTTCGTGGACAGGTTCGCCGCGCGCGACGCGCGCGCGGATTTCCGTGGAGGACATGGCGTCTTCCTCGATGGGCAGCACATCGAAACGTCCCTGCACCATTGGATGCAGGGGCGCGTTGATGCCGGGGCGTCGCGCGGCCAGCACGCGGGCGAGGACGAGAATTTCTTTGGGCTTGTGCCACGACGGCAGGTCCAGCAACGAATCATATCCGAGGATGAGAAACAGCGCGGCTTCCGGATGTTGTTGGTGAATCTCACGCAAGGTGTCCACGGTGTATGAGGGGCCAATGCGGTCCATTTCGATGCGGGAGACCTCCATGCCTTTTTCCCCGGCAATGGCTGCCTGTACCAGCGCAAGCCGGTCCTCCGCAGACGCAAAGACGTCCCCGCGCTTGTGCGGGGGGCGCGCCGCCACGACGAAGAGCACGGTGTCCAGCCCCGCCGTGTCGCGCGCGGCGCGCGCGATGTCCAGGTGCGTCCTGTGGATGGGATCGAAAGTGCCCCCATATATCCCGATGCGTTGCGGCTTATTCACGGACCTGACCCGCTCCCCGGATGACGTACTTCAGCGTGGTAAGTCCCTCCAGCGCCATCGGCCCGCGGCAGTGGAGTTTGTTCGTGCTGATGCCGATCTCCGCGCCCAGTCCGAACTCAAAACCGTCGGTGAAGCGCGTGGAGGCGTTCACATAGACCGTGGCGCTGTCCACCGCGTCCAGAAACCGCTCCGCCGCCGCGTAACTTTCCGTCACAATCGCGTCGGAATGATGGGACCCGTAGTAATTGATGTGGTGAATGGCCTCTTCCAGCGAGGCGACCACCTTGATCGAGAGAATTTTGTCCAGGTATTCCGTGACCCAGTCCTCCTCCGTCGCCTCGGCGCAATCAATCAACTGGCGCGTGCGCGGGCAGCCGCGCAGTTCACACCCGCCGGCGGCCAGCGCCCGGGCGATGCGCGGGAGCAGCATCGGCGCGGCCGCCTCATGGACCAGCATCGTTTCCATCGCGTTGCACACGCCGGGCCGTTGGAGTTTCGCGTTCACCGCGATGCGCTCCGCCATGTCCGGGTCGGCGTCTTCATGGATGTAGGTGTGGCAGATGCCGTCGAGGTGCGCCACGACCGGGATGCGTGATTCGTCGAGAATGCGCGCGATGAGGCTCTTGCCGCCGCGCGGCACAATCACGTCAATGTATCTGTCGAGTTTGAGCATTTCCCCCACCGCCGCGCGGTCGGTCGTCCGCACGATCTGCACCGCGTGGTCCGGGACCGCCGCCGCGCGCGCGGCTTCCATGAAGATATCCGCGATAGCGAGGTTGGAATGGATCGCCTCCGAGCCGCCGCGCAGGATGCACGCATTCCCGGATTTCAGGCACAGCGCCGCCGCATCCGCCGTAACGTTCGGGCGGCTTTCGTAGATGATGCCCACCACGCCGAGCGGCTGGCGAATCTGCGCGATGCGCAGGCCGTTGGGATGCACGTACTGGCGGGTGATGTCGCCTACGGGGTCCGGCAACGCCGCCACCACCTCTAGCCCCTCCGCCATCGCCTCGATGCGCTTGTCCGTCAATTCCAGCCGGTCGAGCATCGCGGCGGACAGCCCTTTCGCCCGGCCCGCTTCAAGGTCTTTCGCGTTGGCCGCCTGGAGGTCTGCGCGCGCATCGCGCAGCCGCGCCGCAATGCCGCGCAGCGCCGCATCCTTCACCGCGCGCGACAACGAGCGCAGCCCGTCCGAAGCCGCCCGCGCCTGTTTCCCAATCTGTTCCAATTCCTGTGTCAATGTCATCGTTACTGCCTCCCGGAACATTGGTGAGCCGCCATTATGCCATAATCCAATGGGGCGAATCAGGGACAGCGTGCCGATTGAAAAAGA
>CAZLII010000188.1:0-7870 GCA_964559065.1 uncultured Nitrospirales bacterium
GCGCGCTGCCTTGGCGTACGCCTCGCGCACCGCCGGGTCGTTGGTGTTTACCAGCACCTCGCGCCCGGTCTCCGCGTCGCGCACATGCGCCAGCCCGACGGCGGGCAGTTCCTCTTCGCGCGGGTCGCGTACCACCACCGCAATCATGTCGTGCCGCCGGTTCGCGATGCGCAGCGCGATTTCATAATCCTCGGCCATGAAATCGGAGACCAGAAAGGCCACGGCGCGGCGGCGGATGACGGAGTTCATGTAGTGCAGCGCGGCGGGGATGTCGGTGCCTGTGCCGCGAGGGCGAAAATACAGCACTTCGCGGATGACCCGGAGCACATGCTTGCGGCCCTTGCTCGGCGGCACGTACAACTCCACCCGATCGGTGAAAACGATCAGGCCGACCTTGTCGTTGTTCTTGATCGCGGAAAAGGCGAGCACCGCGCACAACTCGGCGGCCAATTGATTCTTGAACCGCGTGCGGCTGCCGAAACGCCCGGAACCGCTGGCGTCCACCAGCAGCATGACCGTGAGTTCTCGTTCTTCCACCAGCAATTTGACATAGGGGTGGCCGGTGCGCGCGGTGACGTTCCAGTCAATGGCGCGTACGTCATCGCCGGGCACATATTCCCGGACCTCCTTGAATTCCATCCCCTGGCCTTTGAAGACACTTTCGTACTGCCCGGAGAGGATTTCGTCCACCATCCGGCTGGTCCGGATTTGTATCCGGCGGATTTGCTGCATGACTTCGGACGGTATCATCGTCGCATCGCTCCCGCCCCACCGGGGCGGCGGTTGTCGCCATCGGCCCTCACGGCACGGGCACGGTTTCCAGGATTTTGCGGATAATGTCTTCGCTGCTGATGTTTTCCGCCTCCGCTTCGTAGGTTTCCTTGACCCGGTGCCGGAGCACGTCCATCGCCACCTGCTTCACGTCGTTGGGGAAGACGTTGCCTTCGCCCTGCAAGAAGGCCATGGCGCGCGCCGCCTGTTGCAGATAGATGGTGGCGCGCGGCGACGCGCCGTATTCGATCAAGTGCTTCATCTTCAGCCCGAAGGCTTCCGGGTCGCGCGTGGCGCGGATGATGTCCACGATATAGTTCTTCGCCTTTTCGTCCACGTAAATCTGGTTGACCGTTTCCCGCGCCTCGAGGATTTCCGGGCGGGTGACCACGGCGGATACGCGCGGCCTGTGCAACAAATCCACCCGGTCCATGATTTCGCGTTCCTCGACGCGGCTGGGATAAGTCACCTTCAATTTCAGCATGAAGCGGTCCACCTGGGCTTCGGGCAATGGATAGGTGCCTTCCTGCTCAATGGGGTTCTGCGTGGCCAGCACCATGAACGGCTCTTCCAGCGGAAAACTCTGCTCGCCGATGGTCACCTGGCGCTCCTGCATCGCCTCCAGCAGCGCGCTCTGCACCTTCGCCGGCGCGCGGTTGATCTCGTCCGCGAGAATGATATTGCCGAAGATCGGCCCTTTTTTCGTGGTGAAATCCCCGGTTTTCGGGTTGTACACCAACGTGCCGATCAGGTCCGCGGGCAACAGGTCGGGCGTGAACTGAATCCGCTTGAACACGCAGGCCATGGCCTGCGCCAGGGTATTCACCGCGCTCGTCTTGGCCAGACCCGGCACGCCCTCAATCAGCACATGGCCGTTCGCCAGCAGCCCCACCAGCAGCCGGTCCACCATGTATTGCTGCCCCACGATAACCTGGGCGATTTCCTCGCGCAGCCGCGTCACGAACTGCGCCTGCCGCTCCACCTGCCGCCGCACCGCTTCCACGTCCACGTAATTCATGATGTTTCCTCTTCCTCCCGATGCCGTATCAGGCGTTCCACATCGCGGAAATCGCCCTCCAGTTGATCTTCATTCGGTCGCATGCCGCGATAACCTGCGTCCCGCGCGCGCGTCCGCATCCGCTCCGTCAGTTCAGCCGCGCCCGGCGCATCCGACAGCCGTTCGGCCAGCCGCGTCAAGACCTGATAACATTCGTAGTAGCGACCATCGAGCCGATGGCGGCGCGCTTCATGGAACATCGCCTGCGCGGATGCCAGAGGAGACTCCTGCGGCGCGGACCCCGCCGCCCGTCGCCGCCGCAGCCACCACCATATTGCCACGCCGCCTGCCAGACAGAATCCAAACGCTGCGCCGGAAAGATATGGCCAGACCAGCGGTTCCGGGCGCACCGTCACCGTTAACGGCTCCGGGCGCAATGCAATTGCACTCTCCGTGTTGAGCAGTCCCGGGGTCAATGCCTCCTCGCCCGCCGCCGCCACCTTCAAGGAGAATTCCGGAAATGTGAACTCGCCCGGTTCCAAGGGTTCCGCCGCCAAGGTCTGCACGACCTCAAAATGTTCCCCTGTCTGCCGGGCAAATACCGACACCACCCGCGCTCCCTGCCACCCCGGCGGATCATTCTCCACCGGTTCCGCCGCAAGCACGGCATACTTCGTCGCGTCACCTTCCCAGGAAACCACACAATCCACGAAACACGTCTGGCCTATCCGGGCAACCGGACGCTGCGGCAACAGGCGAATGGCCAGTTCAACTTCGCCATACGCCACGCCCGCTGAGATAAGCAGCGCAACGCCAAGGACCAGGCGGCTTTGGACACAATGATAGTGCATGCCTTCTGGACTGCACTTTCCATGCCCAGAACTGAAATATCTATAAGCCTTTGTATTTTAATGTTTTGCGAAAAGAAAAGGGTCCGAATTTCACCCCAAATCAGGCGCATTCCCGCCCCTTTTGTCTCTTCCGGGGTATCCGCCAGACCCAATCATCCCCTGGGACTCGCTTGGCCCGCGGTTATGTCCCTGCCGCACAAACCGCTCCGGTACAAATGCCATGCTGAACGTCATCCATCACACATTCATGCGACAAAAACACTCCGCAATAATCTCTTTAAGTACCGGAATTTTAATAAGTTACAAAGACAGGAACGAATTTTTACAGTGACCAATTTTCCCGTCATCCCATTACCGCACCCCGACCATCGCCACCATCCACCGGTTCCCCGCCGATACTTCTGTGCCGGAGAAGGAGCAGGTTGCGGAATGTCTCCACCAATGGCGTCTATGCCGCCTTCATCCTCAAAAACCCGTTGAGAAGGGGCGGTTGTAGCGGCCGAAGATGCGGGCGCTGTCCGGCGCGCCGGGGAAGCGCTCGGCGGGATAGCGCAGGAAAGCGACATGCCCGTCGAGGTACAGCACATTCGCGCCGCCGGGCACATGGGAAAAATCCTTTGCGAAGGTGCTGATGTGATCCCACATGACAGGGATAAGGCTTTCGGCGCGGGCGGATGCGGCGGGGTTGTTGATGTCGGTGATCAGGAAACGCTCGATGCCGTGTCGCAGGCGATAAAGGGTGTCGCCGCCGCCGGCTTGTGTGCCGCTGTGCGCGCCGAAGGTGTCAACGTTCGCCTGGGCGAGTTCACCCCACGGCGTGCCCTGGTATTCTTCCGTCTCCCAACGCCCGCCCGGTCCGGAACCCGTCAGGCCAATCCGGGCAAAGCCCAGAATGTTGTGATCGTCCAGCACGACCCAGCCGGTGTAGTTGTAGGGTTCCTTGGTCAGTTCGCACGGCTCCACAATGCCGTTGTTGTTCCCTTTCGCCGTATCGTAGCGCTCCAGCGCATTGCGCTCGACGGTCCATGACGGACACCACACCACATTCACGTCGCTGAGATATTCCGGAATCACCGCCGGGCCGTCGAAGATCATCGCCTGGCCCAGTTGCATGGTCCCGGTTTGGGAATCAGGACAGGTATATGTCGCGCGAGACGGCAATTTCGCGCCGCGCGATTCCCCGGCGTACATCGCAAAGACGACGCCCATCTGCTTGAGATTGTTTTGGCAGCCTGCGCGGCGGGCCGCCTCACGGGCGCGCGCCAGCGCCGGCAGCAGGACCGCGGCGAGCACGCCTATGATGGCAATGACAACCAGCAGTTCGATCAGAGTGAATCCACGAGAAGGGCCATGTGAACGGTTCATGATACTATTTCCTCTGTATTTTCAGCCGCAGTGCGGCCAGTGTTATCCGGCTGCAAAAGATGAGCGCGCCCCGGATGTTTCGCTTACATACCGATTGTTAAGGTATATTATCATATGATTCGGGATATTGCAACTACGAATTATCGTCTTTGCGACTCTAAAGACGCACCCAGTTTTCTTGGACAATGGCTGCCGGAAAATGCTAGTATTGGGGCCTGTTTTCGCGGCAAGACCTGCCGCATTCCATTCTTTCACTATGAGGAGAGATTCTGTATGGCGAAGTATAAGATAGCGCTGTTGCCCGGGGACGGCACAGGCCCTGAAGTGTTGCGGGAAGGCGTAAAGGTCGTTGACGCGGCGGCGCAACGCTTTGGATTCACACTGGACACAACGGAATATGATTTCGGCGGCGACCGCTATCTGAAGACCGGGGAAGTCCTTCCGGATTCGGCGATTGAGGAATTGCGCGACTATGACGCGATTTTCCTGGGCGCCATCGGCCACCCGGACGTAAAACCGGGGATTCTGGAAAAGGGCATTTTGCTTCGCGTCCGTTTTGAATTGGACCAATACATCAACCTGCGCCCCGTGAAACTGTATCCCGGCGTCGAGACGCCCATCAAGAACAAAGGACCGGAGGACATTGATTTCGCGGTGGTGCGCGAGAACTCTGCCGACATGTACACCGGCCTCGGCGGCATTCAGCGCAAGGGCACGCCCTATGAGGTGGCCATCCAGGAGATGGTTTATTCCCGGAACGAGGTGGACCGCTGCCTGCGCTACGCCTTTGAGTATACGCGCAAGCGCAACAAGGCGAAGACGCTCACCCTCTGCGGCAAGACCAACGTGCTGACCTATGTATTTGACCTGTGGGAACGCGCCTTTCATGAAATGGGCGAGAAAGAGTATCCCGACATCAAGCGGGAGTACGCGCACGTGGACGCCACCACGATGTGGATGGTGAAGAACCCCGAATGGTTCGACGTCATCGTTACCGGCAACATGTTCGGCGACATCATCACCGACCTGGGAGCGATGATCCAGGGCGGGATGGGCATTGCAGCGGGCGGCAACATCAACCCCGACGGCGTGTCCATGTTCGAGCCGATCGGCGGCAGCGCGCCGAAATACACCGGGATGAACGTCATCAATCCGTTGGCCTGCATCTTCGCCGGACAAATGCTGCTCGATCATCTGGGCGAAACCGAAGCGGCCCTGTGCGTCGAGCGCGCATGCGTGGCCTTCTTGGAATCCGGCGTGTTGCCCGGTCTCTCGGCCAGGGAAATCCAGGAAAGAGGCCTGTCCACCACAAAAATCGGCGACATGATCGCCGAGTATGCGATGAAAGTCTGAGGGCTTACACCGCGCACGCGGTGTAAGGGGCTAAAGGACAGCAAGGACAAAAAGGACAGCAAGGACAAAAAGGACAGCAAGGACAAAAAGGACAGCAAGGACAACAAGGACCAATACAAAGAAGTCAAATATCATATTGAGTGTGGCTTAATCGTTCCTTTTAGACGTTGTCCTTGCTGTCCTTGCTGTCCCTGTTGTCCTTTTTGTCCTTTTTGTCCTTTATCTCTTTTCCTCAGAAGAACCCGTCCGCTGGCGCCTCATGGCTGGTGCTGCGGTATCGGCGGCCTGGGACCATCCGGTGGTCGTTGTTGATCGCGAAAGCCCGGCGGTCGGGGTCCCTCCGGACGGGGTCCCTCCGGACGGGGCTCCTCCGGTCGGGGTGGCATGGGCGGTCGGGGTCCCGCGCCTTCATCGCGCATGCGCTTGTATTCGCGGGCCTGTTGCACCAGGGCGCGCATCTCCGATTCGAAGTCTGAGACAAAAAGGTACAGTTTCGCGCGCTGCCACGGGGTCAACCCCTCGCCGGCCTGCTCAAATATCCGCAGCCGCGCTTGGGCGATTTCCATATCGAGGCCGGTGATGGCCCCAAGGCGCTCTTCCAATGCAGGGCCTTCCGCCCCTTCGCGCAGCATGCGTTCCAGTCCCTGGACCAGTTCCCCCCTATGCTGCATCAACTCGCGCATCTGGTCGCGGAATTCGCTGAACCGACGAACCATCATTACGGTCTGTTCGTCGTTCAGGGCGAGTTCCTGTGAGACGCGCGCAATCATGACCTGTTGAAGCAGTTCGCGCACCTCTGCATCAGGTCCGAGATCAGGGCGACGGGGTCGCCTGGGGTGGCGAAGTTCGCCCGGTGGTTGGTGGATCGGTCCCGGTGCGCCAACATGGGGCGGGCCGATTTCCGGGGGCGGCCCATCCGGGGGCAATAGTTCCTGGGCGGCGACCGCGCCGCCGAAGAAAGCGCATGCGCCCGCTGCCAGGACTACAATCATGGCGTATTTCATGGCCTTATCCTTTCGTTTCGTTTTGGTTCACGGCCTGATACCGCTGCAAGAGCAATTCGCGCAGCGTATCATGTTCTTCCGCGTCCAGACCGTCAATCAGGCTGAACAGATCATTGTCGGCATCGCTGAAACCCAGCGAGACATCCTCTGGGCGGACCTCTGCCAACAGTTCCCAAATGGATTCGGAGGAATAGTAAACATGCTCCCATGTCGGCTCTTTCAAGGTCTCTTCGACCAGTTCCGCGTCCACGCCTTCGTCAAAAAGTTCCACGAAAGCCCCAACGACCGCATCAGAGTCGCGCAATTCGATGCTCTTCGCCACCAACTGCGCCGGGGCCGTTTCGCGGTCTTGCCGCAGCCACAGGGAGAACAACCCCGCGCAGAGCGCGACGAGCGCCGCTACGGCCATCGCATCAACAATCCTGCGCCGCCGGAAAGGCGCGGGGGCGCTCTCCTGCTCGGCGATGCGCGCCATGACGCGGGTGGCAAATTCGGGGCGCACGTCCGGCAGGGACATGGTCCGCAGGTGCGCGCCGAGTTTCAGGAGTTGGAGATGCCGCCGGGCGCAGTCGGCGCAGCCCTGCAAATGGCGTGCGATGCGCGCGGGGTCCCTCGCTTCGCCGTCAATGTAGGCGGACAATTCATCGAGTACATGTCGGTCTTCATTCTTCACAGCAATTCGCCTCCCAGGGCGATCAAATGTTCGCGCAACTGTTCGCGCGCGCGCGCCAGCCGGCTGCGCACCGTCCCTTTGCGGCAGCGCAGCACCCGCGCCATGGTTTCATAGTCCATGCCCTGAAACTCGCGCAACAGGATCACTTCGCGGTGTTCGGGGGAAAGCATGGCCAATCCCTGTTCCAACGCTGATTCAATTTCCCGCACCTGCGCCCGGCGCTCCGGGCTGGCTGCCGTGTCCGGCACCGGCCGTCCCAACTCCTCCGGGGGAGCGTGGGCGGGGCGACGCGACGCGTCGCGCACGGCATTCAGCGCCAGGTTCCGTGCGATGCCGAAAAGCATCGTGGAGAAGCGCGCCCGGGGCTGCAATCGTCGCAAATGGCGGTGCAAGCGCACGAAACATTCCTGGGCGAGTTCCTCCGCATCCTGCGGCGACCCCACCATGCGCCGGCAGAAGTGCATTACCGGGGCCTGGTAACGCCGGACCAGCGCCGCGAACGCCGCCATGTCGCCCGCCTGCGCCTGCGCCACGAGTTCCCAGTCATCCACTTCGCGCATGCGCCGGCTTGCCTCGCTTTCCTTATCGTTAAACACCGTTTTCTCCGGGAAGTTCCCCAAAGCCCCGTGGGCGCCATGGTTTATGTGGACAAGCATGGACAGAATGGACAGGAAAAAACGCTGTTTACGCGTCTGTTCCTGTTTCGGTCATGGGAATCTCATACAGAGGGTAGAACTTCTTTTCAAGATATCGCAAGAAGGCCTCGGCGTCCGGTTCCCGCCCGGTGACATCGCGGACAATTTCGGCGGCGCGTTTGCGCCGCCCGATGTGATGCACTTTTTCCCGGAGCCAGGTC
>CAZLII010000189.1:0-7829 GCA_964559065.1 uncultured Nitrospirales bacterium
GCGATGACCTCGCCAAGATCAGCACCTTTCAGATCCGCCGCCGCAAAGCTCGCCGCGCCGGGCGTCCGTCTCGTCCACCACCCCGATCCGCGCCAGCAGTGCCATGGCGCGGTCATGGGCGTCTGCGGCGGCGTGAGACGCCATCACGGGTATCAACACGTTTTCAAATGCAGTGTATTGCGGGAGCAGGTGATGCAACTGAAAAACAAAACCGATGTCGTGGTTGCGAAGCCGGGCCAGTTCATTTTCCGAAAGCGCGGCCATGTTCCGTCCCAGGAAGAAGATGTCGCCTGAGGTCGGCCGGTCCAGCGCGCCCATGAGGTTGAGCAACGTGCTCTTGCCGCATCCGGAAGGACCAGTCACCGCGACGCATGCGCCCGGCTCCAGGCGGAAGTCGAGGTCTTTCAAGACGCAAAGGGGCGCGGGGACGCCGGGATACTCCTTGGCGACCTTGCGCAGTTCGATGAGGGGGGGCGTTTCGCTCATGTTCTTACGATTCCTTCCCGTGCCCCTCAGTGAGCGCCACCACCGCGCCGTCTTCGGCGCCCACGAGGATGTGGCGCTGGACGACGGCGGGCGATGTGATTTCATCGGCGATGGTCAGCGACCAGAGCAATTCGCCGTCACCCAAGGCAAGCATGAAGAGCGTTCCGTCCGCGCTGACGATGACCTTGTCCCCCGCAATGACGGGCGACAGCGGCATGCCTTCTGTATCAAACTTCCAGCGCACTTCGCCCGTCTCTCGATCCAGGCCATAGACAATGCCGTCGTAATCGGCGGCAACCACCCAATCGGCGGTGACCGCCGGCGTCGCGAAGATTTCCGCTTCGCTGGCCTCGTTCACCCATATGGTTTCGCCGGATGCGATGTCCGCTTCGATGATCTTTCCGCTGCGGCTGCCGGAAACAACGCGTCCGTCTACAAGCGCAACGCCGCCCGCCACCTGGGAGTCGGGATCAATCTCAATATCGCGCAGGTGATCGCCGGTGTTGGGATCAAAAACGTGCAGCGCGGCGGCGCAACTGCCAAATACAATCGCCTCATTTGAAAGCGACGGCGAGGCGTCGCTGCGGTCCACCGCTTCACCGCGCCAGCGTTCGCGGCCCGTCGCCGCATCAAGGCAAACCAGCACGCCGTCGGATTGCTGGAGTACATAGACGCTGCCGGATGCACTGCTCTCCGCCGGGTCCGCTGCGCGATAATTCGGCGTCCCCAGAATGGTTCCGTCCAGTTTGTGCTGCCATCTTTCCTCCCCCGCATGTGTTTCAAGGGCGAAAAGCGTCCCGTCAGCGGTTCCGACGAGCAGCACGTCATCGAAACACGCAATGGGCGCGTCTATCCGATGTCGCAGCGGGTGGCCGTCGGGCGCAACGCCTTTTTGCAGTTCCCGCGACCACGCGAGGTTGCCGTGCAAGTCTGCGCTCAATATTTCCCCCCTCGCCGTGGCGACGAAAACGCGGTCATTAGACACCACCGGCGTTTGCCGTACCGGCCCGCCGGCCTTCAGCCGCCAGCGGACGCTGAGCGGCGGCGTCCATTCAGATGTCGCCACACCGCGCAGGGCGCTGTCGCCGTGATAGGTATTCCACTCGCCCGAATCCAAGAAGTCGCTTTCCGGGGTTGGCGGCGTCATTTTTTCCTCGCTGACCGGCGGCGATTCCAAAACAGCATCCGGGGCGGGGGACGGCGTTGTCGCCGTATATCGTTTGGCGACGCCAAATATGACAAAGGCGGCAAAGACCACTGCCACGACAATATTTACAACAAGCCAAGTACGCTGTTTCATGTGCAGCCCTTTTTCTGGCAAGACGCCACAGGACGCGCTAGATTCCACGCTGTCATACCAAGACCTTTTCCTCCCTCACCCCACCCCTCTCCCAAGGGGAGAGGGAGCAACCTGATCACTCCTCGGTCCCTCTCCATCTCCCTCTCCCTCTGGGAGCGGGCCGGGGTGAGGACTTCATTGAAATCTGTCACATCACCGATGCTCTCCCTCTCCCTCTCCCTCTCCCTCTCCCTCTCCCTCTGGGAGCGGGCCGGGGTGAGGGAAATGAAAGAATGAAAACTGTAATCATTATCTATCATTCTTGCTTCATTTCAGATTGCTCTGGAGGGACTGGTAGATCGTCAGCATTTCATCCGTGGCGCGGCTGATGTTGAAACGTTCCAGCACGGACTCCCGTCCCCGGTTGCCCATCGCGCGCGTGCCTTCCGGGTCTGTCAATACCTTGCGCAGCGCATCCGCCAGCCCGTTTTCCCGGGCGGGATCATAGATGACGCCGCCCCCCGTCTCCTGGATGACTTCGGGATAGGCGCCCACGCGGGGCTGCACCACGGGAATGCCGCGCGCCATGGCCTCGATCAATTGAATGCCGAAGGCTTCGCCCTTGGGCACAGGCGCCGAGAACACGGTCAGCCCCTTGAAAAAAGACGGGTCCGGCGCAGTCTGGAAGGAACGTTGGAGGGTGACTGCATCGCTGATGTTTAGTTGGGCCAACCGGTCCTCCAGTTTGCTCAGATAGGGTTGGTCTGCCGGGGTTGCGCCACCCGAGGCCACCAGCCGGAGTTCCTTGAAGGCCGGATCCTGCTTGAGTTTTATGAAGGCATCAATCAGGATTCCCAGCCCCTGGGCTTCATTCAGGCGGGAAAGAAAGCCGATTGTCGGCGGTGTGAAGGAAGGGTCTGCCGGAGCGATGCCCTCCGTCTCGATGCCGGGATACACCACGGCCATGCGTTCATCGGGAATGCGCATCCGCTCGGTCATCAGCCCGGCATACCAGCGGCTGGTGGCGACGAATCTCCCCACATACCCGCCCAGCCGCGCCATGGCGTCCCAGCAACGCTGATCATAGGGCGGGCGCATGGCGTCCACCCACGGGGCTTCATCCTGAAGGCTGCACACAAACGGCGTGTCAAGGACTTCCCGGATGGCGGGGATAAAACCGAGCAACAGCGCGTTGGAAATGTGGATGATGTCCGGCCGGGGCTGGGTGGTGAGCCATTCGAGGAATCGCTGATATTCCCTGCGCTGGTTTCCCTCGCGGCCTTCCAGCATCGAAAGCGTCATGGCGCCAAGGCCCGCCGCGTTGGTTGACCCCTCCCTTTTGGCGGCCCGGCTGAGCGCCCACGGACTATCCAAAATACGCTCGAGCCATCGGGGGGCGCGCCTGAAAAACGGGATTTTTTCGCGAAGATACACATTGATGCCGCCGAAAAAGATTGGGGGGCGCCCTTCCCCGCCTTCAGAATCACCAAACATCGGCAGATACAGCGGCACCACCACCGCATCATGACCCCGCGCGCGCAACGCGCGCACCAGGATCAGGTCTCGCAGGCAGTTCTGGCAGTAAAAAGTTCCCCCGCTACCCGGTGTCAGGTGAAGTATTCTCATTCTCTTTCCTCCTGCGTGCAGATGGCCAGGGCGGCCGTCGGGCAGGCCCGGGCGCACGCTTCCGCCAGAGGACCCAGTCCCGCCTCCAGCGTGCCTGCGAAGGTGGGCTGCAGTCGCGAATTCAATCCCCGGCACGTCATCGTCATGCCCATCGCCAAGCCTTCCGCCTGGGTCATTTCAACACATATGCCGCATTTGATGCACTTTCCCGGCTCGAAGATTACTTCGTCATAGCGTTCAATGGGCAATATGGGTGGGCGCGGCATGGTCCGCTTTACTTGCGGCGCAAGCCCGTATTCCTCGGCATACCGTCGCAGTTTACAGGAGACGATTTTATGGCAATCGCAGTGGAGACACCGTGCGGCCTCACGAATAAGCGCATCCGTACTGCCGGGCGGGGATGCCTGAAGACGTCCCTCGGCGAACGCAGGGAGTTCCTCGGCGGACAAGCGGGGGCCTAAAGTCGAATTGAATACTTTTTTCGGGGGCGGCGGATTCCCGCGCAGAAAGGCGTCGGCTGCGAGGGCGGCTTTCTTGCCGTGGCCCACGGCCCGAACGGCCATGGAATCCTCGATAGCACGAAAAACGCGGGCGTCCTCTTTATGTTCCAGGCCGCAGGCCACAATCACGGCATCGTGGACTTCCAACAATGACTCCAAGGCATCGACGGATGCGCCGTGGCGTATGTCCACGCCGATGCGCCGAATGGACGCTATTTCGGCATCGAGGATTTCTTGCGGCAATTCTTCAGGACGCAAGCCGCGCAGGGCGGCGCAGGCCGTGTCGCGCTTTTCGTAAACCCGGCAGGCGTGCCCTTGCGTCACGAGGATCCAGGCGGCCGCCAGACCCGCCAGACCCGCCCCAACAACGGCGACGGATTTACCGGATTGTTCTGTTGTAACCTGCAAGTCAACGGGCGTTTCGCCCAGAATCCGGTGGGTATGTTTTATTTCAAGCGCCGTGTCAAACTGCTTGCGACGGCAGACGCGCTCGCATGGGGCGGCGCATACCCATCCGAGCGTCGCGGGAAAGACCAGGTCGCGTTTTGCCAGCGTCGCCGCCGCCTCCGAATCCCCGGCGGCGACATAGCGCAGCATCCGGGGGATATCGAGTCCAGCCGGACACATCCGCGAACACGGCCCTTCGCAATCGCCCACGTGCTCATTCAGAAGCATCGTCAGCACTTCGCGCCGCGCGGCGATGACTTCGTCATCGGCCGTACAAATCTCCATGCCGTCTTCCGCCGCCACCGCGCAGGAAGGCACGAGTTGTCCCGTCGCCACATCCTTCACCACACAGATCATGCAGGTGGTCAGCGCGCCCGTTTCCTTCGTGTAACAAAGGGTCGGAATCTCGATGCCCACGGCGCGGGCGGCTTCGAGCAGGGTGGCGCCCCCTGCGACCTCAATTTCCCGGCCATCTATTGTCAAACGCGGCATTATTCCACCTTAACAGCATTGACCGGGCACACCTCGAAGCAGGCGTGGCACCGGACGCATTTCGACATGTCAATTTCATGAACGCGATAGGGCGCGGGCCGGATGGCGTCCGAGGGGCACCGCTGCGCGCATTTCGTGCAGCCGATACAGTCCTCGGTAATCGAATAGGTGATCAGCGCCTTGCACTTGTGCGCGGGGCACCGGCCCGCAACGTGTGCTTCAAACTCCTCCCGGAAATAGCGCAGCCCCGTGAGGACGGGATTGGGCGCGGTCCGGCCCAGTCCGCACAGACTTTGCTTCTTAATGGCCGGGGCAAGGCGTTCGAGTTCATCCAGGTCCTCCGGCTTGCCCGTGCCTGCGCATAGGCGGTCGAGAATTTCGAGCAGCATTTTTGTGCCCACCCGGCACGGCACGCAACGCCCGCAGGATTCCAGTTGGGTAAACGAAAGAAAGTAATGGGTCATCTCGACCATGCAATCAGTGTCATCCATCACGACGAAGCCGCCCGACCCCATCATCGAACCGGCGGCAAGCAGCGCTTCGAAGTCCACGGGCAGGTCGGCCAGTTCCGCCGGGATGCAGCCCCCGGAAGGCCCGCCGATCTGCACCGCCTTGAGGGTGCGGCCTTCGGGGACGCCGCCACCCACCGCCTCGACGATCTGCCGCACCGTCAAGCCCATGGGCACCTCGATCAGACCGCCCCGCCGGATCTTCCCGGCAAGGGCGAAGACCTTGGTCCCTTTGCTGCCCGGCGTCCCAAAAGCCGCAAATGCGGCGGGGCCATGTCGGATAATCCACGGAACCATGGCCAAAGTTTCGACATTATTGACCAGCGTTGGCCGCCCGTGAAGCCCCTGCCGCGCGGGGAATGGCGGCCTGAGCCTCGGCGTGGGCCGGCGTCCTTCGAGTGAGGCGATGAGGGCGCTTTCCTCGCCGCAAACGAAAGCGCCTGCGCCTTCGCGGACCTCGGCATTGAAGGCATGGCTGCTGCCCAGCACCCGATCGCCCAGCAAACCGGCTTCCGCGCAGCGGCGCAACGCGTTACGCACGCGCTCGACCGCCAGGGGATATTCCGCGCGAATGTAAAAAACGCCATGATGCGCGCCCACCGCCATCGAGGCGATGATCATGCCCTCGATGATGCGGTAGGTGAAGGATTCGAGCAGCATCCGGTCCATGAACGCGCCGGGGTCGCCTTCGTCCCCGTTGCAAATGATCATTTTGGGGCCGCCCTGCGCATCACGCACCGCCCGCCACTTGCGGGCGGTGGGAAAGCCCGCCCCACCCCGCCCGCGCAAACCGCTTTCCTCGATGGCCGCGATGATGGCCGGGGGATCAAGCGGCGTTCCCTCCTGCGGCGGCGGGCCGCCCAGCGCAGCCAGACACCGACGCAATGCAACAAAGCCGCCCCGCCGCAGGTATTCTTCGAGGTCCGTCGGGTCGGCTTCGCCGCAGGATTCCGTGGCAATGCGGAACTGAACCTTCAGAAAATCCTCGACAGTCGGGCTGTCGGGGTGGATGGCGTGGCGTTCGATAACACCGTTCACCTCGTCCGTGTACAGGCGTTCCAGCCAGGTATCCGTCGCGGCGCGCAGCCGGGCAGTCATTTTTTTGGGGGGAAAATGGGCCAATACCAGCGAAGGCACGTCTTCCGCCCGGACTTTGGCGTAGGTGATTGGCGCGCGGCCGGGAAAAACGATTTGCAGCATCGGCGTCTGGTGGCACATGCCCACGCAACTGACCGGCTTGATGTGGACATCGAGAGCGAAATGATCGCGCGTATCATAAAGCGCTTCGCGGATTTGGCCACTGCCGCCCGCCACACAACACGAACCCAGCCCGATGCGCAGTTCGGCCGCCACGGCGGGTTCGGGATGCGCCTGCGCGGGATTGCTTCGGCCCGCGTCATCGAGGTGCGCCCGGAAATCGGCGAGGATGCGCGGGGCCATTTCCGGGCTGACGTGGCCGTAGGTCACATCATCAATCTGCACGGCGGGCGCCAGGGTACAGCAGCCGAGACACCGCACCATTTGAAGCGTGAAATTGAGGTCGAGGTCGGTGTCCTCGCCGGGCGCAAGTCCCAGCGTTTCAGCAAAGGCTTCATGAACATCGGGCGCGCCCTTGAGGTGACATGCCGTACCGTCACAAACCGAAATGGTGTGGCGGCCCGCAGGCCGCCGCCGGAATTGCGGGAAAAAGGTGCTCACGCTGTCCAGTGCCGCGGGCGTGATTTCCGTTATTTCGCAGACACGGCGCAGCGCCGCTTCCGGAAGATAACGATACCGGCGCTGCAAGGCGTGCAGGATGGGTATCAGCGCGTCCCTGCCCGCGCCGCACGCGGCCACAATGCGGTCCACTTCAGCGATGTCAATTTCAGGAATCATGCGAATTCGCGATACAAACCAGTTGTTCCTTGGTGCGGATGAATATCCGGCCATCCGTGAAAGCCGGGGTTGCAACGGTCTCCTGTCCGAGTTTCGGTTCGCCGAGGAGTTCATAAGAATCGCCCGGACGGAAGACATAGCCGGCGCCCTGTTTGTCTATGGCGTAAATCTTGTCGCCCATAAGAATGGGAGAGGAATAGAATCCCTCATCGTATTCCTCGAACCAGGCGACCTTGCTGGTTTCCGCTTCGAGACACACAATCTCGCCCCTTGAGGTGGCGATATACAGGTGTTTGCCGGCGGCCAGCGGGCTTGCGACATCCGGCAGGGCTTCGTACCATTGCCAGACAATTTCCGGGACAAGTTTGTCGCCTTCCTCGTTGATGCGGATGGCGGTGGTATCAGAATACTCGGAAGCGACAAAGAACATACCATTTGCATACGCCACGCCGGTGGCCACTTCACCGCTGAGGCATTCCAATTGCCAAAGTTCCCCGCCGCTCATCGGGTCATAGCCGCGCACATCCTTGGAGGATACCAGGACAAGTTGCGGTCTGGACGTCGTGTGAATATACGCGGGCGAAGACCAGGAAATAGTGGCGCGGGGAACGGTCC
>CAZLII010000190.1:0-7806 GCA_964559065.1 uncultured Nitrospirales bacterium
AGTGTGACATTTCTAACGAGTCTACAGTGTGACATTATCAAAGAGTCGCGACATGTCCTTGGTGTCCTTGCTGTCCTTGGCCCCGGATTATGCTATGATTCCCGGGAATCGCGGCGCGTATGCGCCGCGATATTCCGAAAATAAACGACAAGCAACATATGGAAGCGAATATGAAGAAGACTGCAATGGTGCGATGGGGGCGGTTTGGCGCGGGGGCGCTGTGTCTGGCGGTGGTTTGGGCCGCTTTTGTTTGCGGCGCGGCGCATGGCGATACGGCGACGCCGGATGCGCGGGCGCTGTTGAACGGTGCGATGGAATATGCGGCGGGGCTGGACTCGGCGGCGGTGCATGTGGCGATGGCGGCGGATACGCAGATCGGCGACGCGACGCGCAGCATCAGCATGACGGCGGACCTGGCGTTGCGCGGGGACCAGGACCTGTATTTGCACGCGGTGAATCCGTCGTCCGAGGCGAAGGTGTACAGCCTGAACGGCAAGCAATACGTGTATCTGGTGACGGACCGGAAATATGTCGAGCAGGACTCGGCGACGCGGGCGGAACTGATCGGCATGATGGGCGGCGGGCCGCTACGCGTGGGATCGCTTTGGCTGGCGGGCTTTCTCCATGGCGAAAGGGACATGCTGGAGGAGGCGACCATTGAATATGCGGGCGAGGAAGCGGCCTCGGAAGAGGGCGCGGCCCCCTTGCACAAGGTCCGCGTGATGCGCGACGAATTCGACGTGGACATGTGGATCGCCAAGGGCGACGCGCCGCTCTTGCAGCGTTTTCGCATTGACCTGGCGAAATCGCTCACCGACAACCCCGGGCAGGCCGCGTCCGGCGGGGTGGATGTGACGTTCACCTTCTCGGATTGGCGCGCCAATGCGTCCCTGCCGGATGAAACCTTCCAGTTCACACCGCCGGAAGGCGTGCAGAAAATGACACCGGGCGGCAACCGTCAGCAAGGCGGCAAGGGGGAGGACCCGATGGTGGGCCAAACGGCCCCAGAGATCAGCCTCGAATTGTTGGACGGCGGCACGATGAAACTTTCGGACCACAAGGGCAAACATGTCGTGATCCTCGATTTCTGGGCGAGTTGGTGCGGGCCGTGCCGCATGTCGCTCCCGCTGGTGGCCGAGGTCGCCGCGCAATACGCCGACAAGGGCGTCGTATTCTACGCCGTCAATGTCGGCGAATCGCCGGAGAAGGCGCGCAATTTCCTTACACAGACCAAATTGTCCATGACCGTGGCGATGGACCCGGACGGCAAGGCGGGGCGACTGTACGGGGCGGAGGCCATCCCGCGCATGGTCATCATTGACAAGGAGGGCGTGGTGCGCGCCGGGCATCGCGGCGCGAGCATGTCCATCAAAGAGGAATTGCGCGCGGAACTGGACGCCATTCTCGGCGCGAATTGAACGCCGAATCAGGTACGCTTCAGGAAGAAGGGCTGGGTCCAGGCCATGGCGTCGCCCGACCCCCAGCACTCTACGCGCACATAATCGAAGCGGAAATCCTCCGGCACGACCCACCGCAGCATCGGTCCTTCCACGACTTCCGGGACCCGGCTGTACGCCGTGCAGAGGTACATGCGCTGGGCGTTGCGCGTTTCCACCACGATTTCCGGACCTTCCGCGCGGATGGCGTCAATCACCACGCCTGTGCTCGCATAGCAGCGGCCCGCGCGCAAGGCGTCCAGAATCGCTGCCGCGTCGCGGCGTTCCGCGCAGACCATCGTCCACGCCACGCCGTAATCCGTGACCCGGTGCGGGTCGTCGTTCGCGTATCCCCAGACCCGGCGGCCCGCCGTTAAGAGCCGGTCCCAGCGGTCCGTCGCCAACGGGCTGCCCTCGACCCGGCGACACACCCCGTTGTAGATTTCAATGCCGGCGTAATCGCGCCACTGCATCATCAGCGACTGATCGCAGTGGTTGTAGTCCTTGTCCCAATTCGGATGGTTCACAATGGCGAAGCCGCCCTCCGCGTTCACGGCGTCAATCACCGCTTGCCGTTCCGGCAGCGGCGCGATGACCGATCGCGCCCCCACATGGAGCAGATGCGGTCCTTCCGCCGTTAGTTCATTGCCGGGAATCAGCACCAGGCCGCAGGGGTCAAGCGGGGCGGGGTCTGTGACCAGGTCGTGATCACTGATCGTCAGAAAGTCGTAACCCAATCGCGCATAGGCCGCGACGGTGTCCTGCGGCGGCAACGGTCCGTCGCTCTCCGTGGTGTGCGTGTGCAGATTGCCCTTGAGCCACGGCCCCGTGGCGGCAGCATAAGGATGGTCAAACGTGATGGGCATGAGAAACTCCTGTATTCGTCTTCATTGAGATATTCTGAATGGAAGTCCTTCGGTTAGAGACCTTCGGTCGTTGCTGTGGCGCGGTCAGGAGACCGGCCACAACGAAAGTTGCTGTGGCGCGGTCAGGAGACCGGCCACAACGAATCCGGGCGCCGGTCGCGCGATCAATCCTCGCCCCAGAGGGAGAGAAACTCCGCCGCGTCGGCGGGCTGCAGGAGTTCGGGACGAATCAGCCGCTTCACCACGGGGTCAGGGACCTTGCTGAGTTCGCCCGTTTCGGGGATGTGCGTCAACTGGCGCAGCACGCGCTGATTGTCGTCGCATTCGTAATAGGTCCAGGCATCGCCTTTGCCCGGCACGAACTGGGCCGTCTTGAAATAAATCATCGAAGTCTCCGTTTCCGCGTAGGGTGGGTGCAGCGAAGCGGAACCCACCATGAATCCTGCGGCGCAGCACAATGGTCATGGGCGGGGCAGGCCCCATCCGAGATTCAGCGGATCTGAATCATGCGGTCAATGGGCTGCTTGGCGCGCGCGATCACGTCGGGGGGGATTTCGACCTTGTACTGGATGCGCTGCAGCGCTTCCAGGGTGTCCTCCAGCGTGATGGTGTTCATGTGCTTGCAGCGCAGGCTGCATGCGCGCACCATTTCGCGATGTGGAAATTCCGCCGCGACATTGTCGCCCATGGTGCATTCCGTAAGCAGGGCGTAACGCGGCGCGTCCACCTCCACCACGTAATCAATCATTCCCTTGGTGCTGCCGGTCATGTCCACCTTCGCGATGACTTCCGGGCTGCATTCGGGGTGCGCGAGAATCACGACGTCCGGATACTGGCGGCGAATGTTGTCCACGTCTTCCGGCTTGAACAATTCATGCACTTCGCAGCGCGCGCGCCAGCCGATGACCAGGGGGACATCCTCGGGCAGCGCGTCCGGCGCCTCTCCCTGGTCCGTGATAAAGGCCGCGCCCAACTGCGCCGCGGTGTTGTGGGCGAGATACTCATCGGGCAGGAAAATGACCCGGCGGTGTCCCGCATCAAAGAGATGCCGGAGCACCTTGTCCGCATTGCCCGACGTGCAGCAGTAGTCCGACTCGGCCTTCACCGTCGCGTAGGTGTTCACATACGACACCACGGGCGCGCCGGGATAGCGTTCGCGCAGCGCAATCACATCTTCCGGCGTGATGCCCTCGGCCAGCGAGCAGCCCGCCTTGTCCGACGGCACCAGCACCGTCTTCTGCGGATTCAGCACCTTCGCCGTCTCGCCCATGAACCACACCCCGCAAAAGACGATGATGTCCGCTTCGGTTTTTGAGGCGATCACCGACAGTTGCAGCGAATCGCCCGTGTAATCCGGCACGGAACAGTAGAGGGCGGGTTCCATGTAATTGTGGCCGAGGATAACGGCGTTCAATTCTTTCTTCAGGCGATTGATCCGGTGCGCGTATTCCGCCTTCGCCTGAATCTCAAAATCGGGGATGATCCCCTTCAATTTACGCCGCATCATTTCGACGGTCGCATCCAACGATGCGGTAGATTCCAGTGTCTCTGCCTTGCTCATGGCATTACATCCCACGCATCAAACGCTGCCGAGGTTACATGAACAAGCCCTGCAACCGGCCAAATCCAAAGCGTGGGGTTACGGCTCCTTATGCCCCGCCGATGAAGGCCCATCCCAAACATCGGGGGAACAATCTGTTTACAAAATCCTATCATATTTTTGCGGTTAAGCACAAATTACGCATGAAAAAGACCAAGGGAAAGATGCACTGAGATGACTAAAATGCATTGAAATCAAGATGCTTCGGGAATGCAATGCGATACTGTTCCGGGTCGGGCGGTTCCCATCGGTAGCGCTTGAGGTCGCATGCGCCGTCCTCGTCGAATTCGATGCCCTCGGCTTCCAGAAGCATGCGCTGCTTCAAGGGGCGTTCCACCTCGGTGTGGGCGCTGATGCGTCCGCGGTGGTTGATGACCCGCTGCCAGGGCACGTCGTCTTCGCGGGTGCTGGCGCGCATCGCATAGCCGACGGCGCGCGCCGCGCGTGGGCAGCCGAGGATGGTCGCAATCTGGCCGTAGGTCATGACCCGTCCGCGCGGGATGGTGCGGACAATCCGGTATGTCGCGTTATAAAATTTTGTCATCGAATCCGATTCCACATGTCCTGCGAAGTTTATTATAATAATTGTCGGCCTCCTGTGTATCCGCCGATGCGCCTCGCGAAGGCGGGATCCAGCCACAAGCCCGAGAGAAGGGGTTCCGGAACATCAACCTCACGGGCGGGACGCCCGTGCCACTTCTATTGTGTTGTGGCCGGTCGCCCGACCGAGCCACGCATACGACCGCAGGTCTCCAAGAAATTTGCGGTTGTGCTGGAGACCTTCGCTCGGGCTTGTGGCGCGGTCAGGAGATGGTGTCTTGAACCGAAGGTCTCAACAAAGGAACGACACTTTGCCCGAAAGGAAAGCCTGATGCAACGCCGGACGAAACTCATTGCCGTGGTATCGTTATCGCTGTTGCAGACGCTTGGGTGCCGTGGCTCGAATTCGGAGCATCTTTGCGTCATTGCCGCCGGCGCAGAAAAAAAGGAAAGGGCCGATGCGCAGACAAAGGAGCCGACCATGACATTTACGGCAGAAAAGCGCTATCTGAATCTCCCCGTGAAAAACCGCGCGCCCATGCGGCGGATGCGCGTGCTGGATGGCGGCATTGTGTTGCGGGAATTCGACATCGAACTCGCCGATGCAATACCCGATTTCTGGGTCTTTCTCGACCTTGCGCCGTTGACTGGGAAATCCCTGACCCTTTGGGTTGATCAACTGCCGAAGAACAGCGACGCTTTGGGGCAAATCGTACAATCGGATGAGATTCCTGGCGCGGAAAACCTCTACCGCGAACGATACCGGCCCCAGTTTCATTTCTCGCCGCGTCGCGGCTGGAACAACGACCCCAACGGACTCGTATTCTACAAGGGCGAATACCATCTCTGTTTCCAGCACAATCCCTATGGGTGGAACTGGGGCAACATGCACTGGGGGCATGCGGTCAGCACCGACCTCATGCATTGGACGGAACTGCCCATCGCCATCTATCCGAAAGCGTACGGCGATTGGGCCTTCTCCGGCAGCGCCGTGGTGGACCACGACAACACCGCCGGATTCCAGCGCGGCGAGGAAAAGACCATTGTCGCCGCCTATACCAGCACCGGCCGCGGCGAGGTCATCGCCTACAGCCTGGACCGCGGGCGCACCTTCACGGAATATGAGGGCAATCCGGTTGTGAAACACCAGGGCCGCGACCCCAAGGTCATCTGGTATGCGCCCGGGGGGCATTGGGTCATGGCGGTCTACAATGAACAGGGTGACTCGAAGGGGATATCGTTCTACACCTCGCCGAACCTGAAAGATTGGATGTTCCAGAGCCGCATTGACGGCTACTACGAATGCCCCGAACTCTTTGAACTGCCCGTGGATGGCAACCCGGAAAACACCCGGTGGGTGGTTTATGCCGCCGATGGCGACTACGCCCTCGGCGCCTTCGATGGCAAGGTCTTCAGCGCGGAATCGCCGAAGATGCGCTTCAATTACGGCAACTGCTTCTATGCTTCGCAGACTTTCAGCAACATCCCGGAAGCCGACGGACGCCGCATCCAGATTGCCTGGGGAACCATCGGCCACCGCGACATGCCCTTCAATCAGAGGATGAATTTCCCCGTCTCCCTGACGCTGCACACCACCGATGAAGGCATCCGGCTTTTTGCCCAGCCCGTGCGCGAGATTGAGCGCCTGCACACAACAAAGCACCTCTTAGAGCAGCGCGTGCTAAGTGAAAGTGAGAATCCGTTGCGGGATATCTCCGGCGAACTCTTCGACATCCGCGCGGAATGCCTCGTGGCCGACGCGGACGCGCTGACCTTCACGATTCGCGGCGTGGAAGTGACCTATTCCGCGAAAGACAGGGAACTTGCCTGTCTGGACAAGCGCGCGCCGCTTGCCCCCGACGCCGGGAAAATCCGCCTGCAGTTCCTCGTGGACCGGACATCCATCGAGATTTTCGCCAACGACGGTTGTGTGTACATGCCCATGGGCATCGTGCTCGATGATATGAATAGAAGCCTTGCGATCCATGCGCGCGGCGGCGCGGCGCAAATTGCCAGCCTCGAAATCAATGAACTACGCTCTGCATGGGTCGCACATGAGTAATACCGTTGCCAAGGGTTGCATATCATGACAAGAATAAAAAAATGCCTGTGTCTGTTGCTGCTTGGGATGGCGGTGATTCTGCTTGCCGCGATTGGGTTCGTGGCGTGGTTCCTATGGGCCAGCGCGGATGTCGGCGCGGCCTATGGCGCCAAACTGATGGCTTCGGGGGTGTTTGTCGCCGGCAGAACGCCGGAATCCGTCGCATCCCAGGAACTGGGCATCGTGCCTTTCCTCAAGTATGCCATTGACCGGGAGGGCAAGACGGTCACAGCATGGACTTCCCCGCGTCGCAAGAAGACCGCGGTCTATCGGGAGGGGCTTGGCGTCGCCATCGCGCATGACGGCGATATTGACGCCTTGCGGCGACAGGCCCGCCCGGAACTGATTCCGAATATGGACCATCTGGCTGCGTTGCCCTGGCCCCGGGGCGACGCACCGTCCGGAAATCCGCGGCCCGCAGCGATTGACGAGTCCCGCCTGGCGGCGGCGCTGGACCGCATGTTCGAGGAGCCCAATCGTTTTCACAAGCGGCGCACGCGCGCGGTGATTGTGGTGTACGACGACGAAATTATTGCGGAGCGCTATGCGGAGGGATTCGGCCCCGAACAGCGATGGCCGTCATGGTCCATGGCAAAGAGCATCCTGCACGCGCTCTATGGCATTGCCGTGCGCCAGGGGAAGATATCCGTCAGTGACACCGCGCCCCTCTGGCGCGACGCCCAGGACCCGCGCGCGGCCATCACCATTGATATGATGCTGCGCATGAGCAGCGGGCTTTCCTTCGGGGAATACGACTTTCTGCCGCCCAGCGACCTCACCACCATGCTTTTCCTGGAACCTGACAGCGCCCGCTACGCGTCGCGTATGCCTCTGCAATATCCGGTGGATACGGTCTGGGCCTATGCCAGCGGCACCTCCAACATCCTCTCCCTGGTCCTTCGTCAGACCTATGGCGATGACGCCTACTACGCCCTGCCGTACCGGGAACTTTTCGGCAGGATAGGCATGCGCAGCGCGATTGTCGAGGCCGACGCCTCCGGCGCCTTTGTGTTTTCGTCATTTCTCCACGCCACAGCGCGGGATTTTGCCCGTTTCGGGTTGCTTTATATGCACGACGGCGTATGGCAGGGCGAGCGCATCCTGCCGGAGGGCTGGTGCGAATACGCGCGCACCGCGACGCCCACTGCGCCCCAAGGGCAATATGGCGCACACTGGTGGCTGCCGTCCCGCGCAGAACGCGCCAAGGCTGAAGCCCGCAGTGTGCCCCTTCCCGAAGACACCTTCCAGGCATCGGGCTTCGAG
>CAZLII010000191.1:0-7792 GCA_964559065.1 uncultured Nitrospirales bacterium
CCCCTCACCCCACCCCTCTCCCAGCGGGAGAGGGAGCAGCAGCATCCCTCAGGCGCTGTCATAAACTCCCTCTCCCTCCGGGAGAGGGGTGGGGTGAGGGGAACAAGACGGGAACCCTTGAGCAAAGGCGCCAATGATGCGCCAAGAATTTTCGGGTAGATGTTTGCATAAAGAAAAAACCTGAGCATTATCTTGATTCACCAGGACTTCGCAAGAATCTTGATCAGATGACTTTGCCGATAACGCATTTTGGACAAACCTATGATGTTGAAGACTGTGGGAGATTCCCTGTAAAAATGTCGGGCTGCGGGGCGGCGCATCAGGGATATTCCCCCGTTGACCCTGTCCCTGCGATGCGTGTTTTGGGCGAAAGGAATTATGTCATGCAGGCTGTGGAAGAAGTATCCCTGGAGGAAGTGGAAGCGCTGGACGCCGAGGCATTGTTCCGCTGGGCGCATGAAAACTACGGCGAACGCGCGGGAATCATCACCAGTTTCCAGGACACCGGTTGCGTCATGATTGACCTGGCGCAACGGGTCGCGCCCGGCCTGCGGGTGATCACGGTGGACACCCTGCGGCTTCACGCCGAAACCTATGTATTGATGGACGCCATTGAAAAGCGCTACGGCATCCAAATCGAACGGTTTCAGCCCGATCCCGAACATCTCCAGCGCATGATCAAGCAGCATGGCGAGTATCTCTTTTTCGACTCGAAGGAAAAACAGGAATACTGCTGCACTGTCCGGAAAGTGGACCCGAACCAGCGCGCGCTGGCCACGCTGGATGTCTGGTTCACCGGGCTGCGGCGCGACCAGTCTGAATTCCGCAAGGCCACGCCGAAGGTGTCGCGCATCGCGCAGCCGAGCGGCCGGAAACTGCTGAAGGTCGCGCCGCTGGCGGATTGGACGCAGGAAATGGTGGATGCCTACGTTCGGGAACATGACCTGCCGAAGAACACGCTCTATGACCAGGGCTACACCAGCATTGGCTGCGTCATCTGCACCACGCCCACCCTGCCCGGCGAAGACAAACGCGCCGGCCGATGGCGCTGGTTCAACCAGTTCCACAAGGGCGACAAGAAGGAATGCGGCATCCACATCCACGGCGCGGGCATCTGACATTGCCGCCGATATGCCTCCGCCAAGCAGCCGGTGGCCCGCGCCCTGAAATCCATGCTATCGTTCCCCTGCGTTTCAACCCGACAGGAGACGGAAAGATGGAACTCTCGTGGCAAACTGTGAAGGCGATATTGCGGGAAGTAATAGAAGAGGAAATGGCGATGGGGCGCTATGCCATGGCACCGCGTTTCGAGGGTGGAAAACTGATTCTCCAGCCGAAGGACACTGCCCTGAAAAGCAAAGAAGTGCCGGTGGAAACATTTCTCAAGAAGATCACGTCGGTACGGGAGAAACTGCGGGTTCTCGAACAGAAAATCAACAATCATCCCAGACTTTCCGATGTGGAACGCGCGGAAATGCAAATGCTTATTACCCGCGCCTACGGCAGCCTCACAACATTCAATATCCTCTTTCGCGATGAGGAGGACCGTTTTGAAGGGATAAAATCCGCAGACTGATCGCGGGAATGATCCCGGTCGCCCCCGGTGTTTCTACAGACAAGGAAAACTGCGGAAACCACCAGCGCCTGCGGAGATTATGCGCATGAAAAGCATTGCCGACCAGATGTCGTTCTATGAAGCCTATCACAAAAACCCCTGGAACAAAGCCACGCACTTTATCGGAATCCCGTCCATCATTTTCTCGATCCTGATACCGATGGGATGGTTGTCGGTGGAAATCGGCGGATACGGCGTCACGGCTGCGATGGTATTTGTGGCGGTCGTGTTGGCCTATTACTATGCGCTGGACGCGGCGCTGGCCTTGGGCATGACGTTGTTCATTGTCCCCGTGCTCTATGCCGCGCATCTTGCGGCGCAGTGGTCCTATGGCGCGGGCATTGCGCTGTTCCTCATTTTTTTCGTCGGTGGATGGATTTTTCAGTTGATAGGGCACGGGGTATTTGAAAAGCGTCGCCCGGCGCTCACCGACAACCTGTTCCAGATGATCAT
This sequence comes from uncultured Nitrospirales bacterium, assembly GCA_964559065.1. Taxonomy (GTDB): domain Bacteria; phylum Hydrogenedentota; class Hydrogenedentia; order Hydrogenedentales; family CAILVY01; genus CALEDJ01. The sequence goes on from CAZLII010000191.1 coordinate 2,069, forward strand.
CGGCCCGATTTTCATGGTGGCGGAGGTCTATTTTCTGCTGGGGTTCAAGCAGGAACTCCGGACGGAAGTGAAGCGGCTTGAAGCGGCGGCGTGCGGCGGCACGGAGGGCGTTCCGGCGGGCGAATAGGGGGCGGGTCCGGTCAGGACAGCGTCGGTGCGAGGCGGTCGAGCGTCAGCGCGCGGCAGATCAGCGCGGCGGCGCGGGATTTGTTGAGCACATAGAAATGAATGCCGGGCGCGCCCTGCTCGACCAGTTCCTCCACCTGCCGCGTGGCGTAGTACACTCCCACCGCGAATTGCCCCTCCTCATCGTTGCTGTACGTTTCCAGGCGTTGGGTGAGCCGCTGCGGCAGCGTCGCGCCGCACAGGCTCGTGATGCGCTTGACCTGCGTCAGGGTGGTCACCGGCAGGATACCCGGCACGACGGGCGCGCGGATACCAGCCTTCTCGCAGCGGTCTCGGAATCGGAAGTAAACGGTATTATCATAGAACAACTGCGTGAGGACCACGTCAGCGCCGGCATCCACCTTGCGCTTCAGGTTCTCCAGGTCCGCTTCGGGGCTGGGCGCTTCGGGATGCACCTCCGGATATCCCCCGACCAGAATGGTCAAATCGGGATACGCCGCGCGAGTCAGCGCCACCAGTTCGTTGGCATGGCGCAACCCTCCCGGCGTCGGCGTGAATGGTCCCCCGCCCGGCGGGTCGCCCCGCAGTGCCACAATGCCCTGCGCGCCACGGTTCACGGCGTCATCAACGTAAGCCCGCAACTCCGGGGTCGTCAGTCCGACGCAGGTGAGATGCAGGGCGACCGGGATTTCCGGGTAGTCGCCGCGTATCCACTCCAGCACTTCCAGCGTGCGGGTGCTGGTGCTGCCGCCCGCGCCGTAGGTGCAGGTGACAAAGGACGGATGGCACGCGGCCAGTTCGTTAAAATGTTCGAAGAGGTTCGCCATGCCCCGCCATTTCTTCGGCGGGAACAACTCGAAGGAAACGACCAACCCCTGAGCCTTGTACAAATCCGTGAGTTTCATATCCACGTTCCCGACCTTCGGGATGCCCCTCGGCGAAAGTCCGCCATGGCCGCATCCCCGGCATCCGCACGGGCGCGATGGCGCTTTATCATGCCATCGTCCTGATTCTACTCAAAATGCTGTCGGGATCAATACCCTGACGGAAGACATGCTCGCTGAGGCCGCCGTGGCCGGGTTTGGTGACGGCGAGCCAGGCGTATTTCGGGGCGTGGCCGCGCTCAAGCAGCCAGGAGCCGAAACGCGATCCCAGGCCGGTGAGGCGGTTCTGCGCTTCGGCTACAAGCACGAACGGCGCGCCGCCGATCTTCTCCATCATGGCCTCGTCCACGACATTGAGCGTGGGCTTGTTGATCAGGCCGACGTCCAGGCCCGCTTCGCGCGCCCGCTCGACGGCGTCAAGGGCGCGATAGAGGATGTCGCCGTAGGAAATGACATATCCTGCGGACCCTTCGCGGATGATCTCATCTCTGCCGGGCACGAACTGATAATCGCCGCCATAACGCTGGGACCCGTCTTCGTTCAGAATGAACGGCACTTCGCTCAGGGTGCTGAAGACGAACCGCATGCCGGGATCGTCCCAGATGGCGTGTACCAAACTCTTGAGTTGCAGGGCGTCGGCGGCGAAGTAGAGCCGCGTCGCGTCGCCTTCGGGCAGGCCGCTGTCGGCCAGAAAAATATTCACCCCGTAATGGCAGGTGTTGTCGGCCATGTCATCCACGCCTGCGTGCGAGAAATGGCAGATAACATTCGCCCCGTTGAGCCGCGCCATGGTCGCCTCCGAAATGATCATCTCCAGAAACGCCGAGAAGGTGCTGAAGATACCCTGCCTGCCCTTCTCAAAACCGAATCCGGCGGCGGCGGAGAAATTGCCGCGCTCCTGCACGCCGCCGTTGATGAAGACTTCGGGATGCGCAACGCGGATGCCCTTCAGTCCGGTGGACCCTTCGAGGTCGGAGTCCACCACCAGCACGCGCGCCTTCCGCTCGGATTCCGGCATGGCGTCGAGAATGCCGTTCACAATCACTCCGAATTCCGTGCGGTTGCTCGCCGTTTCCTTGGAAGAACCCTTATAGACCGCGCCGCCCTTCGGCTTCTCGATGTTGTTGATGTAGTCCACCGCCTCCGCCAGCCCGCGTTGTGTCAGGTAGTCAATCGCCGGTTGCTTGGCGATGACATCGTGGCCCGCGTGGCTGCCTTCAATGCCCGGCACGCCGGGCGCCATGCGGCGGCGGTTCACCAGCGCGACCGGCCCGGGGGTCTGCACCGCCTGCGCCATGCGCGCAAAGAGGCTGTCGAAATCCTCGCCCTGGCCCACATCCACGCGCAGACCGTGGCCCGTGAGCGTCTTTGCCACATCAAAACCCGGCAGATAATCCGAGGGATGGCCGGAAATCGTGACGTTGTTGTCGTCAATGCAGAGTTTCACATTGATCTGCTGCGCCACGGCGAGCCGCGCCGCCTCGGCGTCGTCGCCTTCCTGCTGCGAACCGTCGGAGCCGAACAGGAAGACCGCCTTGTCGCGGTTGCCGAGCGCGACACCGTTGACGAAAGGCCAGAGATGGCCGAGGCGACCGGAGGCGAACTTGATGCCGAGGGCCGGGTCGAGTTCGGGATGGCCGTACAGCCCCTCATTGGCCGCGCGGTATTGCAGCAGTTTCTCAAACGGCATCTCGCCATTGAATGCCGCCATGGCGTATTGAATTGCCACGCGGTGGCCCGCCTCGTCGAAATAGACCGGATACACCTTGTCCGTCGCCTTCATGAAACTGTCGGCGATCAGCACCTCCGGCACGATGCTGTATGCGCCGCCCGTGTGGCCGCCCAGCCCCTTCACCCCCGCCGCCGCCGTGAAGAAGATGATCGTGTCCCGCACCACCTGGATATTCGTGAGCAGTTGCTGGCGCTGTTCCGGCGTGATGGTCCCCTTGAACGGATCAATCGCCACCGGCTTGTATTGGCCGACATCAATCGGAAAACTCATGGTGATCGCCCTCATGGTTTGGGTTGCGTGGAATAGATGCACACCGCGCCGGGCACGACGGCGCTTGAATGCCGAAGTATAGCACGCGCAGGACGATGATCGCCATTGCCGCCGCGCCGCCGCAAGGGAATACCGTTCCGGTCAGTGAAGATAAGCGCCGATAAGTATTCCCCGTTTGGTGCGTGACACCGCAGGAGCAGCGTCACGAGACAAAGGCCGGATACCACGTTTGCTTTGCGCTTCTTTTGTCGGGCCGTCTCGGCGTGCTATGATCGCGGTTGGTATTCCCGCCTGGCGGGGGCGTCGCCCTGTCGCAACTTACCCCAAGGATTTGTGGACTGGATTACTTAATAGTTGAGCAATCCAGTCTACAAAGGATTGGCGCATGCCGCGTTCAATGAAAATACGCCTGTCGGTGATGATGTTCCTGGAGTATTTCGTGCCGGGGACGACGTTGCCGATCATGAGTTTGTACCTGAAACAGAGCCTCGGCTTTGAGCCGTATCAGGCGGGGCTGGTGCTGGCGATGCCGGCGGTGGCGGCGACGGTCGCGCCGCTTGTTGCGTCGCACGTGGCGGACCGCTACATCGCGTCGGAACGGCTGCTGGCGTTGTGTCATCTGTGCTGCGGGGCGCTGATGCTGCTGTTGTGGCGGCTGGAGTCCTTCCCCGGCGTATTGTCCGTGTATTTCCTCTACGGCGTCTGCTTCACGCCGACCTTCGGGTTGACGAACGCGGTGGCGCTGCACCATGCCCGTGACGCGCGGCGCGATTTCGGCGGCATCCGCATGTGGGGTACGGCGTCATGGGTGGTGGTGGCGTGGACCTTCGGCTATTTCTGGCTGGGCGGCGGCGCGGCGCCCGGCGGACGGCTTCCGCATGCGCTGTTGTTATCCGGGCTGACTTCGCTTGTGCTGAGCGCGTATGCGCTCAGTTTCCGTCCGGCGGCATCGTCGGGAGCGCATGCGGGCGCGTCACGCGCGGACTATGGCGCGATGCTGCGGGTATTCGCACGGCCCGAGATGCTGCTGTTGTGCGCGCTCACGCTGCTGAACAGCGCGTGCCACCAGTTTTACTACTATGGAATGAGTCCGTACCTGCACCAGATGGGCTTCTCCGACAAGATGATCATGCCCTCCATGAGCGTCGGGCAGATGTCGGAGGTGGTGGTGCTGGGGTTGCTGGGGTGGTGCCTGATGCGGATCAGCATGAAGCGCGCGCTGGTGATCGGCGTGCTGGCGCAGGCGGCACGACTGCTGGTCTTCGCCCTGGCGGGGCCGTCCGCAATGATCCTGGGCGGCATCGCCCTGCACGGCATCTGCTACGCCTTCTTCTTCACCGTGGCCTATCTCTACGTGGAACAGCACAGCACGCGCGATACGCGCGCCGGCGCGCAGCAGGTGCTTACGGTGATGATCGGCGGACCGGGTTACCTGGTCGGGTCCTTGTGCGCGGGTTTCGCCGCGCAATGGCTCAGTTGCGGCGCGGGACTCGTGGATTGGACGCGCTTCTGGCTGATTCCCGCCGCACTGGCGCTGCTCATTGCGCTTGTCCTTGCCCTCTTCTTTCGCGAAGAGCCTCCATCCGTTCGCCCCGACGCCGTACCCGCCGCTCTCGCAGGGGACAAAGCAGCGGAATAACCTCCCCATCTTCCGGGTCAGCGCATTCCTTCGGCGTGCAGCAGGGCGAGGCAGCGGTCGGGGCGGTTGGTGATGATGGCGTCAACGCCCCATCGGGCGAGGCGGCGCATGTCGGCCTCTTCGTCCACGGTCCAGACGGCGACGCTCTTGCCCATGTCGTGAAAGGCGTCGAGGCGCGCCCTCGTCAGCGACTTGTGGTCCACGTTGAAGCCGGCGACGCCAATCAGTTTTCCGAAGCGGACAAACAGGTCCCATTGTTCCGGCTTTTCCTTGTCGTCGCTGCCGAGAAATTCCGTGCGGAGTTCGGGCGCTTCCACGCAGGACACAAAACAAATGATGGGAGAGAAGGACTGGATGACGATTTGGCGTTTCATGCCGCGCTCGCGCACCGCGGCGATGGACTTGCGCGTGAGTTCCAGGTTCGGCGTGCCGCTCGCCTCCACGGCCGCCATCATGGCGGCGCGGGTCTTCTTATCAAGGCGCGAGCGGTCTCCGATGATTTCGAGCAATTGCTGAATGAGCGGTCCGTCGTCCGCGCAACTCTTGATTTCGATATAGACCCCGATGCGGTCCTTCGCGAGGTCAAGCGCCTCGCCCAGCGTGGGAATTGGTTCGCCCGCGAAATCCGGGGAAAACCAGGAACCCGCGTCCAGCGTTTTCAATTCGGCCAGCGTCTTGTCCGCAACAGTCCCCTCGCAGTTCGTGGTGCGCTTGAGGTCGTTGTCGTGCAGGATGACGACGTGGCCGTCGCGGCTGAGGCGGCAGTCCAGTTCGAACCAGTCGGCCCGCATGTCAATGGCGCGCTGAAAGGCGACCACGGTGTTCTCCGGGGCATAGGCGCTGGCCCCCCGGTGCGCGATCACATCAATGGCGCCCTTGGGCGCGCCCGCGTGAAACGCCGTGGCGCACCCGGCCAGCAACAAGGGCGCGGCGAGGGGAATGCAGGTGATGGTCTTCATGACAATACTCCTTTTGCAGAATTCCGATACACTGCGGCACGGGGTTTTGCTTCGGGAAAACACTCTGAACTTTCCCGAAGAACCCTCCCAGGCTAAAGCCTGTACTCCAAACCC
>CAZLII010000192.1:0-7774 GCA_964559065.1 uncultured Nitrospirales bacterium
ATCAGCAAGGGCGACCACTGCCGGCTGGTGGGCTGCACCATCCGCAATGTGGGCGGCTTCGGCGTGACGGTGCGCGGCGGCTTGGCGGTGCGCGTAGCGGGCAATGACATACACAATACGGGTCGGGGCGGCATAGTGATCAACGGCGGCGACCGCAAGACGCTGTCTTTCGCTCGTCACGAGGCAATCAATAACCATATTCACCACTTTGCGGAGATATACCAGACGTACCAGACCGGGGTGCATGTTCAGGGTGTGGGCAATTATGTGGGACACAACCTCATCCATGACGCCCCGCATATCGCCATCCTCCTCAATGGAAACGATCACCTCATCGAATACAACCGCATTCATCACGTCTGCCTGGCGGGGTCGGACAACGGCGCGTTTTATATGGGACGAGACTGGACCGAGCGCGGCAACGTCATCCGCTACAACATTTTCCACGACATCTACGGTTTCGGCATGTCATCGGCAAAAGACGGGGTTTACCAGTATGAATCGCCGTATCAGGCGTGGGGCGTATATCTCGATGATTGCAGCAGCGGCACGACCGTTTTCGGCAACCTGTTCTACCGTGTGCCGCTGTGCGGGGTGATGGTCGGCGGCGGGCGCGACAACGTGGTTGAGAACAATATATTTGTCGAATCCGTGCCCGCGTTTCACATAGACGCCCGGTGGGACGCCTATTGCTGGGATTTGATGCAGGAACGCCTGGAGGCAATGAACTATCGCGAGCCGCCGTATAGTGAACGCTATCCGGAATTGCTGGAGATTGAGAAAGACCCACGCCGCCCGATGAACAACGTGTTCGTGCGCAACCTCGTTTTCTATGCGCGCGATGATTTCCGGGGGCTTAGTTCGGCAGCGGTCGGCTCTTCGGAGGCGGTGATCTATGACTTGGACCGCTTTGATCCCGCCACAACGAAGATTGAAGATAATTTTTTCTGCCATTACGGCCTGCCCATTCGCGTGCGGTGCCGGGGCTTTGATGAGCCGGAAGCCACGACGTTGTCCTGGGAGGAATGGCGTATGCGCGGATTCGATCAGAACAGCATTGTGGAGAATCCCGTGTTTTTCGACATCGCGGCGGATGACTACCAGATTCCCCAGGATTCATCTGTGTTCCGGACCGGATTCAAGCCGATTCCGCTTTGGAAAATCGGGTTGTATGAGGATGAGTTCCGCGCATCTTGGCCGCCGCCGACAGCGCGGCGAAGCAGCGCTGACAAGCATTACGCGTGGACGGTCACCCTGGCCGAACTTGACGGCGCCGATGGCGCGTTTGACGCGCCGCCCGCCGTGACGGAAGCGCCGCCGCCCCCGCCTCTGGCTTTGCCAACGGGCAGGACACACGATGTTGTGCCGACACCCATGGGGCCGGTGCCGGATGTGGGACTTCCCGGCGTGGCGCCGGGCATGCCCATGTCGGGTATTGGCATGCCCGGCGAAGGTGCGCCGATGACCGTTATGCCGGCCACGCCGCCGCCGGAACTGATGCGCCAATTTCTGGGCGACGGCCAATCGGAAGGCGGCATCCTTGAATTGCCGGAAGAACTGTTGTCCCTGCCGGGCGTCAGCGTGTCGGTCATACCCCTTGCCCCGGAACAGGAAGAGGCGGCGGAAACGGAATTGCCCCCGGACAAAGAGCAAGGGGATGAAGATGAAGACGGTCAGGAATCTGAACCCTGATTGCGGGCCTGGGTGACTTCGTCAAAGACCGTTCCATTGCGGTCAACGGCGGCATATCGAATGCCATCCGGCTCCACTTCGACCAGCCAGAAGTGGGGCGTGCGCTCTGCGCGGGCAAGATACCAGCGCAGTTCTTCATCCACAGTGCGCGCCGGCACGCCGAAACAGCCGTCGCCAAGATAAAGGACCCCTTCGGGGTCAATCTGGTTGTTGCGAAGCAAATGCGACCGCTTGAATACATGGTCGTGATTTTCAAATGACGCCATCAATCGGTATTCGTCGAAGAGCGGCCCCCACAATTCCCGGCCCTTCACGGACGCCGAACCCATGAAATCCCGATGCGCCGGATAGAGCGGCACATGATAACAGGCGAACTTGACCGGCGCGTCGCGGTAGCGTTCCAGTTCCTGTCCAAGCCATTCGGTTTGTGCGCCTTCATGGGGGATGAGATGTCCCGTATCCAGGAGGAACATCACCACGTCCTTGCCGATGCGCCGGGAAAAATAGATGGTTTCCGCCTGATGCCCGAAATACGCCATATAAAACGGCGCGCGCACATGCAGATCATCCGACTCCTCTTTGTTCGTTTCGTGGTTGCCGGGGGTCGCCACGATCGGCACCAGCAGGCCTTCCGGCGTGACCATGAACTGGGTCCAATTCTCAAACCATTTGTCCCACCGGCCCACGTTTTTCAGATCGCCGTTTGCGTACGCGATATCGCCGCCGATGACCGCAAACATGGGTCCCTGCTCGCCCGCGTGGCGGAGTAGGTCGGCCGGCAATGTGCCAAGGTTGATGTCCCCGCCGGTTACAAAACGGATTTTCTCGCTATCGGCGGGGATGGTGCGGAATTTCATTTCCTTGCTGAATCCTGCGGTGGTATCCCCCGCAATGAAATGATACACGCGGCCCGGCTCCAGATTATCCAGCCGCACCCGATGAATCCGGCGTTCATCCTCCAAACCTGCAATCATAATCGGCGTGGCCGTCGCATGAAACGTATAGTCCTCGGCTTTGCCCCCTTTGGACGCCACATCGTAATACACGTTGCTTTCGTTAACATTCGTCAACGTTTGGTAGTTGACTATCATGGAATGTGCAGGGTCGTCCGTCAACGTCAAATAGACATGGAAAGTAACGGCATAGGCGGGCCGATATTCACCCCATTGCAGGAAAAGCACGGCGCCCAATGCCGCGAGAAGAAGGACAATGGTCCATAAAGTTTTTGAACGGGATATCCTGGGATAACGCATGATCTTGTTTCCTTAAGTTGGTGGTTGGTGGGGGCCTCTGAGGTTTCCAGAAACTCACAGGCCCCATGAATTCCGCCAAGAACCGATATTGAATTTTCTCCCGATGCGGCTATTGGGGCAAATCAGTGCCTGTCCGCCGGCTGTCGCGGCAACGCGATTTTTGTCTTACGCGCGTATTGCCACGGCCTGTCGGTAGGCGTCCATCGCCATGCACAGCGCCGTTTGGGCATAACACGCCATGTCCGCATTGCAGCCGTCCGCTGTACGGGTCCGAACTGCGTCGAGCCAGCGTTCCAGTGTTTTGTCTGCTACGGGACTTTCCTCTCTTCCGTCCGTTGTCCGTGTCGGTGCTGTTGCATCCATGCCCGTATGCGCCGGTTTCCGGCGTTGACGCTCCGGAGTGACGCGCAACACATCGCCGCGCAGATCAACGCAAGCGTCGCGTGCGCGGATGACGGTGATCGGTGCACTGCCATTGGCCGGACCGGCCACCAGCACAACAGTTGTCCCGCCAGCGCATTCAATATTCGATAACACAGCGTCGGGGGTTTCTTGTTCCCCATATGCGAAGACGCCGCCAGCGGAAGAAGCAAGGCGTGGGGCGACATCGCCCAAAGCGTGCAAGATAACTGCAAGATGGTTGAACAGAAGCGATGCGCACACCCCGTGGGAGTAATCCCAATACTTCCTCCAACCGAGAAAACGGTCTGCGGAGAAGGGCTGGGCCGGCGCGGGGCCGAGAAAGCCTTCCCAATCCAGTAGTTCCGGCATGAAATCGGCAGCATCGGCGTTTGAAGCGGCTGCGCCCCTGGAGTTGCCGCAATTGCACTGAATCCATCGCACCGGGCCTGCCGCGCCCCAGCGCACGAAATTCTGGACGGCGCGCCAGCGAGGATTAAAAAACTCCGGGACATTGAACCAGACGGTCTTCCGAGAACCACGGACGGCGTCGCGAAAGGCCGTCGCCTCTTCTACGGACAGCGCCATAGGCGTCTCGCAGAAGACGTTCTTGCCTGCCTGCACGGCGGCGACGCCCATCGCCGCATGCCAGTGGTCCGGGGCCGCGATAATGACTGCGTCCAGCCCGGGGTGAGCCAGCAAATCCCGCCAGTGATGATACGTGCGGCACCCCGTCAGCGCCCGCGCTTCGTCCAAGGCGCGGTCATAGACATCACTGGCGGCGGCAATCTCGATGTTCTTCTCGTCCTCTTGAAGCCACCGCAGGGTGCGCAGATGCTTTCTGCCCTGCTGCCCGCACCCGATCACGCCGACGCGGATACGCATGGATGGCGCAACGCTGCGGGCGACGCCTGTGCGATGCGGCATCGCTCCCGCCGCAATGCCCGCGCCGGATGCGACCAGAAATGCGCGGCGCGTTATCTCAGGTTTCTCTCTCACCGTCCATGCTCCGCGTCGTGCGCGTACCCGCCCCATGGCAGGCGTTTTCTTCAGGCGATGCGATACGGCGGTTTAAGGCTCCAGCCGTTGAGATATTCGCGATAGGCCCACTGGTTGGCCTTCTCCACGGCTTCGCCGGAACCGGAAAAACGCTCGTTTTCCGCATCCCAGAAGAGTTTTGCGCCGGCGACACAGGAGCAGGTGCCCATGTGGCAGGCCCGCGTCGTGTTGTGTAGCGTTTCGACCGAGACAATGGGGTCTTTACGCGATCGGATGCACTCGACGAAGTTTTCCCAATGCGGTTCGTTCATGGGGCCGCCGCCCTGTTTCTTGGGTTCGCAGCCGCCGTTGTTCGGCACGGAAAAGACCTCGTAGCCGCCGCGGTCCACGCGCATGGTGCCGAGCGTACCGTGGAACAGGATACCGTGGTCGCTATAGCCTTGGGGCGTGTATGCGTTATAGACGCGATTGCAGAATGTCAACAAGTAGTCGTCGTATTCCCAGATCACTTCCAGCGTATCGGGCGTGGTGCGGTTATCGGTGATTACATACTTGCCGCCCTGCGCCACGACGCTCTTGGGTTGTTTGTCTTCGCCCAAGGCCCACAGGGCGATATCAATGAGATGCGCGCCCCAATCCGTAATTTTGCCGCCGGAGTATTCCAGGAACCAGACGGAATGGTAAATCCAGCGGTTGGGATTGAAGGGGCGATGATCCACCCCGCCCTGATGAAATTCCCAGTCGCAGCCCGGATATTTTGATATGTCGTCATCGCCGGGGCCAATGCCTTCCACGGGCAGACTTTCGTGGCTGAAGGTTTCCACAAAGGCCACCTTGCCGATGTAGCCGCTGCGTACCAGTTCCACGGCTTCCTGGAAATGCGCGCCGCTGCGCTGCATCGTGCCGCCCTGAAACACCACCTTGTTCCGGCGCACCGATTCCACCATGGCGCGCCCCTCTTGGATGGTCGTGGACAAAGGCTTCTCGCAATAGATGTCCTTCTTGGCGTCCGCCGCGTATAAGGTGCACAGGCAATGCCAATGGTCGGGGGTGGAGATCACCACGGCGTCAATATCCTTCATCTCCAACAGTTCGCGGAAGTCATGATAAGTGGCGACATTCTCGAATTTCTGCTTGATCATTTGTTCGCCCCGCTTGAGATTGCGGTCGTACAAATCGCACACGGCGATGGGCTGCATATCATCGCGTTGCAGCACGAACCCCAGGTTGGAACGTCCCATCCCGCCGGTGCCGATGTGTCCGGTCAGGATTTTCTCGTTTGCGCCAAGCACGCTGGCCGGCAGAATGGATTTGTACACATCTGCTCTGGCCTGCTTGCCGATGCCGGACGCAGCGGCAGCGCCCGCCGCGACTCCCGCCGCATTTTTAATGAATGCACGGCGACTCAGTGGTTTTTTTTCATCTTGTGGCACATGTGACATTGGCAACTGTCCCTCTCCGAAAAGTGTTTTCGCCGGTGGAACGCCGGCGCGCCGGTTAATAGACTCACTTCGTGTGATACTACCGATTTTTCGGCTTCCAATGCAAAAAGACGCGGGATTGTGGGGGCGTATTCATTCGCGCGCCGCGAATTTCAGTGCGCGTCATTAGGCAGATTTGGCGTTCACGGCAATTCATAAGCACAATCCCGATAAATCCTTATGCATGTGGTTATATTTGTCGGCGGCCGGACGCCAAACAGGCTCTAAATGACCGGGCAATGGCGCGCTTTCTCTCATGCGCACCGGCAATAATTTGAAGTCGAACATTCCTCGCGGGTATACTTGCGCCGCTTTGGACAGCGACGCGAAAGGCGGCGCCTGTCAAATCCGTGTGTGCCAAAGGAGATGATGCCATGGGAACCGATGCCAATATTGCCGAGACCATTCGAAAGATCATTGCGGAGCGGCTGGACCGCAAACTCGAGGAGGTGGTGGATGAGGCGCGCTTTATTGATGATCTTGGCGCCGATTCGCTGGACCAGACGGAATTGCTGATGGCGCTCGAAGAAGAGTTCAACATTGAAATTGACGATGACGCCAACAACATTGAAACGGTGGGAGATGCCATCGCGTACATTGAGGCCCGTCGGGAAAAGACTGCATAACCATCGCCCGCGCCATGCGGACGTTCTTGCATAGAGAAATGATTTCAGCCACTCGGCCCGTGGGGCTTGCGCCACGGGCTGGGTCGCATAAGGACGGCCATAAGCATGAAAGTGGTGATTACAGGGATGGGCGTCGTCTCCCCCGCAGGGAATGATGTGCCCACCTTTTGGCAGACACTGTGCGCCGGGAAATCCTGTATTCGTCGCGTGGAGCATTTTGACACAGCGGATTGCGCGTCGAAAATCGCCGGAATGGCGGCGGATGTCATCCCGGCAGGGCTTGGCCCCAAGGATATTCGGCGTCAAAGCCGTTTTACCCTCTTCGCCATGGAATCGGCGGACCAGGCATGGCGCCAGGCCGGAATTGATATTGCACGCGAAGACCCCTACCGCTGCGGCGTCATCATCGGGTCGGGCATTGGGGGCATTGACAGCATCTATGAAAACTGTATCCGGTGTCATGAACTTGGCGCAAAGCGCGTTTCGCCTTTTATGATGCCGCAAGGGTTGAGCAACATGGGGGCGGGCATCGTCGCCATACGGCTGGGACTGAAGGGGCCGAACCGCGCGGTGGTAACGGCTTGCGCCACCGGCACCCAAGCCATCGGCGAGGCGGCGGACCTCATCCGAATGAACAAGGCCGATGTGATGCTGGCGGGCGGCGTGGAAACGCCGGTGTTGCGCTTCGGGTTGGCGACCTTCGGCTCCGTGCGCGCCCTTTCCACCCGCAACGATGAACCGGAACAGGCGAGTCGTCCTTTCGACGCCGACCGCGACGGTTTTGTAATGGCCGAGGGAGCGGCGGTCTTCGTGCTGGAATCGGAAGCGCATGCGCGCAAACGGGGCGCGGCCATTTTGGCGGAAGTGGCCGGCATGGGCGAGTCGTGCGACGCATATCACGTCACCGCGCCCTGCCCGGACGGCAGCGGCCCCGCTGAGGCGATGCGGGCCGCCTTCCGCGATGCGCAGGTGAACCCATCCGATATAGACTACTATAACGCCCACGGCACCAGCACGAAACTGAATGACATCAGCGAGGCCCTCTCATTGAAAGCGGTCTTTGGGGACGCCATGCCGCCGGTAAGTTCGACCAAATCCATGATAGGTCATTTGCTGGGCGCGGCGGGCGCGGCGGAGGCGGTGGCCTGCGTGATGAGCATCTTGGACGGCGTGATCCCACCCAATATCAACTATGAAACGCCGGACCCGGAATGCGATGTGAATGTGGTGGCGAACACGGCGAGGGAGGCGAAGGTTGCAATTGCCATGTCAAACTCGCTAGGATTCGGGGGTCACAATGCGTCCATCATCTTCAGACGCCATG
>CAZLII010000193.1:0-7760 GCA_964559065.1 uncultured Nitrospirales bacterium
AGGCCAGTGGGGATGTTTGAGACTGAATCGAAGACTGGGTACGAGGCGTCGCGACATCATTTGAATGATGGCAAGGTTGAGCAGTTCTGCGAGTACGGACGCGGTGACGACCCAGAGGACGCGCGTGCTGATGCCGAGGATGAGCGTGAAAAGAAGCGTGAGACGGAAGATTTCGGTGGCGACGCCTATGGCGTTCTGCAGGACGAATTTCTGGCGCACAAAAAATCCGACGCCGAAGGGGGATATGGGCAGGCGGACGGCGGCGGAGAACATGAGCATGGCCATCATGATGCGCGCGTCCCAAAGCCTTTCGGGGGCAATGTTGAGGACGCTGTCAATGTGCCAGGCGAGGGTCCATCCGGCGGCGAGGAAGAGGAGTCCCGCGGCGCAGAGGATGGGGAACATGGTAGAGCAGATGCGGGTGACTTCGTCGTCGTCGCCTTTTGCGTAGGCGACGGTGATGTAGCGGCCGAGGCCGCCTGTGAGAATGATGGTGATGAGCGGGGCAAACATCATGATGGAGTAGAGCACGGGAAGGAGGCTGTATTCTTCGGGGGTAATGCGCTTGAGAAGATATTGCTGAAGCCAGATGAGCACGGAGATGCTGAGCATGCGGGTGGCCACGGAACTGGCGGAGTTGATGAGCACCAGGCGCTTGCTGATTTCGACCCGTGGGGGGGTGTCTGTTGCTGGGGTGTTCATGGCGATTTGGCGGCGTCCGTGGCGGTTGCGGGGGGGATGGCGTCGGCTTCGTTGCGCATGAGTGCGAAGATGTTGTCGAGGCGGCGGGGGCGTGGGGTGTCGGGGATGTTGCTCATGAAGGCGGCGGTGGAGTCGGGGTGTTGGGGGTCGTAGCCGTGCATGGCGGCGAGGGGTTTTTCGCCCATGAAGGAGGGGCAGAGGAGGATGCCGGGGTTCATGAGGAAGAAGGCTTCGCCGTAGTGGTTTTCGGGGAAGTCGCATCCCAATTGGGCGAGTTGTTCGGGGGTGAGGATGCTGCCCCGGGGTTCGCCACGGAGGGCGTCGGTGATGCGGTCGCGCGCGCCGGGGGTGTTGAACCAGAACCGGGCCATGGTGGAGTCGTAGATGGCGAGGTAGTCGCGGCCGAATGTGAGGCCGAGTGCTTCGATGCGTTGCATGAGGGGGCAGCATTCGGTGGTGTCGGTCATGCCGTGGTCGGAGAAGACGAAGAGGCGGACTTCGCGGTAGTGTTGGCGGGCGATGTCGAGGAGCCGGCGGATTTCGTGGCCGTACCATCGGATTTTACGGGGGACGCCGTCGCCGAATTTGCCTTCGTTGTGGAGGATGCTGTCCATGGCGCCGAGATAGACGAAGGCGAATTGGATGCGCCGGTTGCGGATGGCGCGGCGGGCGGCGGCGAGGTTCTGTGTTTCGGTCAGATGCCAGTCGGCGATGTGTGCGGGGATGTCGTTGATGCGGAGGTAGTCGAAGATGGTGGGCATGCCGCCGTTGATGCCGCCGGGCTGGAAGAGGTCGCGTTTTTCGGTGTAGTCGAAGAGGTGGAGGTGCTCGAAGGGCATGTTGTAGAGTTGGAAGTATCCGGTGATGCCGTGGAGGGGCTTGAGGATTTTGCTCATGCGGGCGCGGACGCGTCCGCGGCGGGTGATGGCGCGGGGGATGCGGGCGAGGATTTTGTAGCGGGCGAAGGGGGTGTCGCCGTTGGCGCGGGTGAAGAATGCGAAGTGGCCGTGTTCGCGGGGCATCTTGCCGGTGAGGATGCTGGGGATGCAGGTGGAACTGTAGCCGAACACGGTGTCCATGGGGGCCTTGACCATGAGGATGTCGTCGAGGAAGGGGTAGTATTTGACCAGTTCCCATCCAAACGCGTCAATAAAGACGAAGAGGCTGATCCTTTCGCCTTTGTCTGCGCCGGATTTTGCGGGCTGTGTCATGGTTTTGGGTGAATCCTATGCGGCGCCGCGCCCCGAGACGACGGCATTGAAGGTTTTGATGAGGATGCGGAAGTCTTCCCAGAAGGACCAGGAGTCAATGTATGCGAGGTCCATGGCGACCCATTCGCTGAAGGGGATGTCGCTGCGTCCGCTGATCTGCCAGAGTCCGGTCATGCCGGGCTTGACACTGAGGCGGCGGCGCTCGAACCACTCGAATTTTTCCACTTCGTGGGGCATGAGGGGCCTTGGCCCGACGAGGCTCATCTGGCCGAGCCAGACGTTGAAGAGTTGGGGCAGTTCGTCAATGCTGAATTTGCGGAGGATGGCGCCGAGGCGCGTGACGCGGGGGTCGTTCTTGATTTTGAAGACCGGCCCGTCGGCCTCGTTCAGGTGCATCAGGTCCTTTTTCAGTTCCTCGGCATTGGCGGTCATGGACCTGAATTTGATCATTTTGAAGCGGCGGTGGTTCTGGCCGATGCGGTCCTGGACGAAGAAGACCGGGCCTGGGGAGTCGCGCTTGATGAGGATGGCGACGATGAGGAACAGGGGGGCGAAGGCCGCGATGAGCGCGGATGCGGCGATGAAGTCGGTGAGGCGTTTCATGACCAGCCAGGCGTAGTTTTCCGGCACGGGCGAGAGGGAGATGAGGGGAATGTCCTTAATCAGGATGGCCCGGCTTCTGGCGATGCCGAGGGGGAGCACATTGGCGACGATATGGACGGTTTTCCCCGCCTCTTCGCAGCGGTTGACGATGGTCTTGATGGCGTCGAAATGAGACCGGATGGGCAGGGTGATATAGACCTCGTCCACCTGGTGTTTCGCGATGAGTTGATCCAGCGCGGCGAGACCGCCCAGGTACGGCAGATGGTAATGGCATATTGCGCCGGCGCGGGCGGGTTCATTTTCGATGAGGCCCGCGATCTGGTAGCCGAAGCGGGCCTTGCCGCCCAGCGCCTCGATGAGTTGCGTGGTGCGCTCGTTCGCGCCGACCACAACCACGCGGCGGATGCCGTAGCCGAGCAGATACAGCACGCGCGCCAGGAAGCGGATGGCAATGCGAAATGTCAGCAGCGCCGCGAAGGACAGCATGAAAAACGCCACCAGGAAGCGCCGGGTGTATGGCACGGCGGGGATGAGTATCGCGAGCAGGAACCCGCACACCAGGGTCGCCTGCCCCACCGCGCGGAGCAGCCCGGACGCGCAGGGGCCGATTGGCTCGACCGTTCGCCAGCGCCAAAAGCGCCCGTCAATCGCGGCGGCGTACCAGGCCAGCAGTTGGACGCCCAGAAAGAGCAGGTTGCCGGTCATGCTCATGCGCATGATTTCGGGGGTGGGCGCGGTGATCCATATGGCGGCGAAATAGGCGGCAACGACGCAGCATGCGTCCAGCCCCGCCAGCAGCAATATCTTGGTTAGTTGTTCCTTATAGTGATTGCCATTCGATACCCGGCCATTCCCGGCGGGATGCTCCGCCTTGGCGGGCGCGACGGGCACCCCCATATAACTTATCTGACCCAGCAGGACATTGAACAATTGCGGCAGGTCTTCCAGTCCGGAGCGGCCCAGGAATCTTCCGATGCGTGTGAACTGGGGCTTTTCCGCTTCAGGATTGCGCCCGGAAGAGAGGTTGTGTACGCGAAACCCCAGCAAGCGGCCCCTGCCTGCGCCGTTTTCCGGCGATTTCTTGACCGTCAAAACCGGTCCCTTGGATTCCAGTTTGATCAGGATTGCGATGGCCGCCAGGAGCGGTGTCAACGCCGCCAGCAGCAACAGGGCGATGGTGGCCTCCATGGCACGCTTCAATTGAATGCTGGACAGATAGCGTGGTTTGGTCATGAGCGAGAGCAGCGGGACGTTTCCAATGCTGGTGACATCGCACGCGGCCAGGCGCAACGGAAACATGTCGCCCACCAGGCGGAGCGGCACCCCCAGGGTTTCACAGAGATGCGCGACCCGCTGGACGGTTTCGTAGTGCTCGCCGAGGGGAAGCGCCACATAGACCCTGTCAATCATGCGTTCGACAAGCACTTGTTCGAGGTTTTGCAGACCGCCCAGCCAGGGGAAAGCGTCCGATTGCGTGGCGGCGGCACGGGCGGGGTCGTCATCCAGAAACCCCTCCACAAGATAGCCGTGATACTCGTCGCTCATCAGGGTGCGCCCGAGGTGCGCGGCATTCTCATTGGCGCCCACAAAGAGCACACGGCAGACATTGTAGCGGCGGCGCAACGCCAGCACGCCGGGTCGCGAGACCAGTACGGCGGCCGGCATCATCACGAGGCCGCTCAGCACGAACGCGATGAAGAATTCACGGTTGTATCCGCTGCGAAGGAAGAGCGCCAGTGCAAAACCGCTTACCAGCGTCGTGATAAAATACACCCTTGTCATCGCAAAGAGCGTAGCGGTCAACGATTCGCCGCGCCGCGACATGAACAGGCGCTGATCAAAGGCCGTGGCGCACCAGATAAGGGCGAAGACCGCGAAATAAAGGATATGAGTATGCGCGGACTGTTGCCATGTCTGGCCCGGTTGCAGCGTCACCCACACGGCAAACGCAAACGCGGCCGACAAACAACAGATGTCGAGCGCAATGCGCGCGATGGGTCTCCATATCGAGTAATTCAGCATTCAAGCAATCCCGAATAAGAATATGTCATGTCCATGGCTTGTACGTCGGAGTGACGTCCGATGTCTCCGTTTCAGCCTCAGCAAGTGTTTTTTCAAGCCGTTTCGCCGGTTTCTCCGAGGGGCCGGTGTGTTTCGCGTGCCCATCGTCATGTTCATAGCCGTAATACAAGCGGCGGTTTTTGGCCATGTAGCCTCCCGGTGAACGGCGCGCCCCGTTCAGGACAACCCCCACTATGTTTGCCCTGACCTCCTGCAATTCCCGAAGGCAGCGTTTCACCATGCCGGTCGAGGACACTCCGGATCCAACCACGACAAAGACCCCGTCAACGAGAGGCGTGATCAACTTGGCGTCGGCCATCAGGAGCCACGGCGGGGTGTCAATGATGACGTGGTCGAATCGCTCCGCGGCGAAGTTCAGGAACTTCGCCATGCGCCGCGAGGCCAACCTGCCGGAAAGGGTGACGGTGTCTTTTCCAGGACCCAGTACAAAGAGGCCCGGGACGCGCGCGAATCGGATGACCTGTTCAGGGCTTTTGGTTCTGTTCAGGATTTCCGCCAGACCTGCGTTTTCCTGCATGTCAAAACGTTTTTCCAGTGTGGGGCGGCGGTAGGACACGTCAACAATGAGCACCCGGCGACCGGCGCGCGCCAGCGCTACGCCCAGATTGGCGGTCAGTGTGCTTTTTCCATCGCCACGGGACGGGCTGACAACCACAAAGGATTTTGCGCTAGCGATTTCCGGCCCCGGATACAAGAGGCGCGCCAGCACTCGCCGATATTCATCCGCAAGAATGGAAAACGGCGCCTTTTCCGTGGGCAGTTGCGTGTGGGCCTTTTCAGTCAGGCCATCTTCGCTGGCGTGGGGGATGGTGGCGATCACGGGGAGTTTGGTCAGGCGGGCGAGGTCCTGGGAAGAGCGCACCTGCTGGTCGGCAAGTTCCAGAAGCAGGCCGACGCCGAATCCCAGGCCGGCGCTCATTGCCAGCGCCAGAAACATGGCCATGAACCGGGGCTGATAATTTGGTCCCGACCCCGGCACCGTCACCGGGGCCGCGAGCCGGATGCGCGCCGGCGCATTGCTTTCCACGTTGATCGTCGCGATGCTGTTGCGCACGGCCTCCAGCGTCCGGCGGGTTTCGGCCGCCTTGCTCTTCAAATCCTCGAGTTGGGCGAATTGGTCGGTCGTGTTTTTCAGACGCTCCTTGTAGCCTTCTGTCAGTTCCTTGAATTTGGTCGCGCGCGCCTGAGCCTCTTCCACCTCTTTGGTGATGACGGTGAGTTGCAGCGTTTTCTGCGTGCGCAGGGACTCGAGCGCCTCCTTGCGCACGACGAGTTCGAGGTCCGCCAGACTGTCTTTCAGGCTGGCAAGGCGGCGCTGTTCCACTTTGATCTGGGGCGAATTTTCCTGCTGCGCCTCGATCATGAGGGCGACTCTGGTCTGCGTCATCACCATCTCCTGGCGAAGCGTCGAAACGCGCCCGTCGCTGCTTACCCTGTCCTCCACCCCGAAATCATAGATGGGTGCATTCTTCGCGGCGCTCCGGATAAGCCCTTCAATCTGGATCAATTGTGACTGGGCTTCGCGTTGTTGATTCTCAGCCTTGGCGAGGTCTTCTTCCGCCTTGGCGAGGCGTTCGTTGTAGAGTTGTCCTTCGCCGGTTTCCAGCGGCGTCTGCCCCACAATCGGCACGCCCAGCGAGGCCTGGAGATCGCCGATGCGTTTCAGTTGCGCATCGAGTTCGATCTGGCGCGCATCGCGTTCCTTGATAAGGGTCGCAAGACGGTCACTGCCTACAATCGCCTCTTCGCCCATGGCATAGTTCATGTAGACCGAGACCACCTCCTGCAATATGCGCTGTGCGGCGTCTTTGTCCGGCATGGTGCAGGTGATGGCGACGATTTCGCTGCCCCGTTGCACGCGCGCGGCCACGCGCTTTTTGAGGTACTCGAGGGGGTCGCCGGCCCCGGCCACGGCGGGGAGTTCCCGGATGGCGGGGGCGTCCAGCACCCGCGAGAGGATGGCGTTGCCGGTGATGAGGCTGATCTGGGTGCTCAGGAACTTGTCATAGGGGGTCTGCATGTCTTCCCGGCTGAGCACGAAGGGAGCCGTGGCCAGGAAGCGCAACTCGACGCTTGCCGTGTAGCCCACGGGCACCAGGAACCACGCCGCCGTGACGGCGGGGATGGCCACGCATACCGCGACGATCACCATGACGGGGACGCGGGTCCAGAGGAAGCGCTTGATGTCCATCATGGACCCGAACTGCGGCGCACCGCCGCCGCCAGCCGCTTCGAGAACTACAGATTTGCCGTTGTCATTGGAACTCATTGAATACCTATCTTGCCGAACTCGGCGCAAATTGCAGCGGCGAAGTCGCCGCTATGTTTCGCAACGCATTGTCCAGGACCAGATTGGTCCTGTCCGCCCCGCTCTTGAACAGCAGGTCCATGCGGTCCTTCATGTAATATGCGTCATACGCCTGCGTGTAGAGGCTCATGACCTGCTGCCCAAGGCTCAGGATGGGGCTGATGGTGCCCGTGGCCTGTTGCACAAATTCTCGCGCGTTCACCAGGCGTTTGCGGGGCACATAGATGACGTCGCCCGGCTCCAGCAGCACATCCTGGCCAGTCTTTATGATATGGCGGACGTCCGCCACCATGATTTTCGTTTCTGTTTCGTTGATTTCGCGGAGTAGCAGCACATGGCGCAGCCGCGCGGTGGATTCCTGGAAACCGCTGGCGAAGGCCAAGAGCCGCAGCATGGTCAGCCCTTCCGTAATGGCATACACATTGGCCCTGCCCACTTCGCCGAGCAGATAGACCAGGTTCTGGCTTTCGGGCACATACACGATGTCGCCCGGCAGCACCCGGACATTGGACGGATCGGGGCCGGACTGGCGGAAGTCACGCAGATCGAAGTCCATCACCTGACGGTCCCCGCCGTTGTCGCGAATGATGAAGGCTTTGACGAGTTGCCCCTGCCCGCCGACATACGAATCGCCGCTGCGCTGATTGACCCGCATGCCGCCTGCGATGGAAATCGCATCCAGCAGGCTGATGGGGCGGGTGTAGGGGTATTCCGCCGGTCGGGCCACTTCGCCAAGCACCGTATACACCTTTCCCCTCGCGTCCATAATGGTCAGCGTCAGTTGCGGGTCAACATACAGGGTGGAATAGGCTTCGCGAATGGTCTCTTCGGCCTCTTCCCGCGAAAGGCCGTTC
>CAZLII010000194.1:0-7748 GCA_964559065.1 uncultured Nitrospirales bacterium
GACGCGATCATCGCCGGAATCAAGGACGGCACGATTGACTGCATCGCCACCGACCACGCACCCCACACCCCGACGGAAAAGGCGGTGGAATTCGACCTCGCCCCCTTCGGCATCATCGGGCTGGAAACCGCGCTGGGACTAGTCATCACCGGGCTGGTCGCGCCGGGCCACATTACGATCGAGCGCGCCATCGCGCTCATGACCGCCGCCCCGTCCGCCGTCTGCAACCTCGGGGCGGGCGCGCTGCACGAAGGCGGCCCGGCCGACATCTGCATTTTCGACCCCGCCGCCGCGTGGACCGTCCGCGCCGAGGATTTCGCCTCCCTCAGCCGTAACTCCCCCTTCATCGGCTCGACCCTCAAAGGCAAAGTGCGCTATACCCTCTGCGACGGGCGCATCGTCTACCGTGCGTGACAACCACACGCTCCAGTCAGCGTGCCTGGTACGTTGTTCACGCTTCAGCGTGCCTGTATGTTGTTCACACTTTAGCGTAATTTGTACGTTGTTCACGCTTCAGCGTGCTGAGTTCCCACGCACGCCTGGGCGTTGGGAATGCCGCCGCCGATCAGCCCGCCCTGAATCTGAGTTCTCACGCACGCCTGGGCGTTGGCCTCTCCCCGGCACGCTAAAGCGTGAACAACATACCAAGGCGCGCTGACAGGACAGAGTTGCATGCTTGTTTCCGGCCAACGCCGGTTTCCAAAAGAAGCAATCAGGCGCCGCCGCGGTCAATGAGCGCATCGCGCTCCGGGCCGACGGAGACGTAGCGGATGCGGCACTGGATAAGGCGCTCGATCTCCAGTACGTAGGCTTGGGCGGCGTCGGGCAGGTCCTGGAAGCGGCGCACGCCGCCGATGTCCTCGCTCCAGCCCGGCATGTCTTTGTAGAGCGGCGTGGCTTCTTCGAGCACCGCATTGAGTGGGAAGCGCCCGACGGGCTTGCCCCGGTATTTGTAGTCGGTGCAGATTTTCAGGGCGGGGCGTCCGCTGAGGCTGTCGAGTTTTGTGAGGGCGATTTCCGTGGCGCCCTGCGCCCAGGCGCCGTAGCGCGTGGCGAGCGCGTCAAAGTGGCCGATGGTTCGCGGGCGTCCGGTGGCCGCGCCGTATTCCTTGGCGGTTTCCCGGAGCGCGTCGGCGTCCGCCGGTTCCATGCGTGTGACGAACGGCCCCTCGCCCACGCAGGTGGAAAAGGCCTTCACGACGGCGATGACGCGGTCGGGTTTGTGGCCGAAGAGGCCGCCGCCGATCGGCGCGTAGGCCGCCAACGTGCATGAGGAGGTGGTGTAGGGGTAGATGCCGAAGTTCAGGTCGCGCAATGTGCCCAACTGTGCCTCAAAGAGGATTTTCTTTCCCTCGCGCGCGCCCGCTTCCAGCAGTTCCGACGTGTCGCAGATGCATTCGCGCAGCGCGCCGCCGTAACGATCGGTCCATTCCAGCATCGCGTCGAAGGTGAATTCGTCCCGGCGCCCGTAGAATTTCTCCGCCTTGAGAAGTTTCCAGTCTACGATCTGCCGCAGCCGCTCGCGCAGGCGTTCAGGATACAGGACTTCGCCGACCTGAATCGCTTTTTTCATCGTGCGGTCGCCGTACGCGGGGGCGATGCCGCGCCGGGTGGACCCGTAGGCGTTCTTGCCCAGCCGGTCCTCCTCCCAGCCGTCCTCCAGCCGGTGAAACGGAAACGCGATGGTGGCGCGGTCTGAGACGCGGATGATCGGGTTGATGCCTTTCGCGCGGATTTCGTCCAGTTCCTCCGCCAGCCCCTGAAGGTCAATGACCATGCCGGGACCGAGGATGTTGACCGCCTTGGGGTTGAATACGCCGGACGGCAGCAGGTGGAGTTTGAATTCGCCGAATTCGTTGACCACGGTGTGCCCGGCGTTGTTGCCGCCCTGGAAACGCACCACGAAATCGGCGTCCTGGGCGAGGTAGTCCACCATACGGCCCTTGCCCTCGTCGCCCCAGTTGGCGCCCACCACGACATCAATGCTCATAATAAACCCCTCATTCACTTCGGCGCTGCCGCGCCGCACAGAAAACAGGCGGGCCGCATCGCTCCGAACGGCCCGCCGGGAATGGTGTCAGCACCGCGCAAAGCGGCTTATCGAGAATAGAATCCGATGATGCCCGCGGTATCGGCCTTGAACGGAATGGTTTCCGCGTTCGGCAGGGCGGTCATCCGGCCTTCAAATGATTTCGCTTCGCGCTGCAGGTATTCCGGCATGACCGCGGGCGGATGCTCCGCCAGTTCCGCGATCATCGGAACCTTGCGGCTGCGCTCCCGAATGCTCACCGCCATCCCCGGCATCACCCGCATCGAGGGAATGTCCGCCTTCTTTCCATCCACAAGAATATGCCCATGGTTGACCAGTTGTCGCGCTGCGGCAATGGTCGGCGCGAAACCCAGCCGATACACCACGCAATCCAGCCGCGACTCAAGCAGCATGAGCAGGTTGGTGCCTGTCACGCCGCCCATCCGCTGCGCTTCCTTGAAAGTCTTGCGCATCTGGCGTTCGAGCAGCCCGTAGTGCATGCGGATTTTCTGCTTGTCCTGCAACTGCGAACCATACACCGACATTTTCCGCCGGATGTTCTGGCCGTGCTGGCCTGCCCCGAAGGGCCGCCGGATGGATGGGCAGGTCGGATCGCCCCAGATGCACGATCCGAGCCGCCGGCACAACTTGTGTTTCGGTCCCAGGTATTTTGCCATAGATGCCGGTGTGTTCCTTTTTTTGCTTTGTACGTCCGCGCAACGCGGCGCATGCCGCCCCTGGCGGCCCCATGGAATATCAAAAGACGCAATCCCCCCGCCGTTGCGTGCAGGGCCCCCTATGCTACCCCGTGGCGGCGGCCCATGTCAAATTTCCTGCGATGTGTGTCACACCAAACCCCTGGGACAAGCACCGGAAACGCCCATGTTTTCTTTCAAAACGCCCTTTTTGTAACGCAGCCCCGGGAGTCCGTCTTAAGCATCATTTCCCTGCGCCGGCTTTCAGGAAGTTGCGAATAATGGTCTTGCCGTGTTGGGTGAGGATGCTTTCGGGGTGGAACTGGACCCCCCAGACGCGGTGCTTGCGGGCGGCCACGGCCATGATCTCGCCGATGTCGGTTTCGGCGATGATTTCGAGATCGGGCGGGCAGGTTTCGCGGCGGATGATCAGGGAGTGGTAGCGGGTGGCGGTGAAGGGCGAGGGCACATCCCGGAACAACACGTTGCCGGTGTGGCGGATTTCGCTGATCTTGCCGTGCATGATGCGGTCGGCGCGCACGACCTCGCCGCCGTAGGCCGCGCCGATGCTCTGGTGGCCGAGACACACGCCGAGAATGGGGTATTTCGGCCCGAGTTCCTTGATCGCTTCGATGGAGATACCCGCCTCGTTGGGGGTGCAGGGTCCGGGCGAGATGACGATGTGGTCCGGCTTCATGGCGTCCACCTCGGCGACGGTGATTGCGTCGTTTCGGAAGACGCGGATGTCTGATTCCAGTTCGCCGAAATACTGCACAAGGTTGTAGGTGAACGAGTCGTAGTTGTCTATGAGCACGATCATGATTCAAGCCCTTTCTCCGCAAAATCCACGGCCCGCAGCAAGGCCCTGGCCTTGCTGCGCGTTTCTTCGTATTCCCGGTCCGGGTCGCTGTCATAGACGATGCCCGCGCCCGCCTGCACATAGGCCGTGCCGTCCTTGACCACCATCGTGCGGATCAGGATGCAGGTGTCCATGTCGCCGGAGAAACTGATGTAGCCGGCCCCGCCGGAATAGGGGCCGCGCCGCTCCGGTTCCAGTTCGTCAATGATTTCCATGGCGCGGATTTTCGGCGCGCCGCTGACCGTGCCCATGGGGAAGGTGGCGCGGAGCGCGTCGAAGGCGTCGCAATCCTCCTGCATCTCGCCGGTGACCTCGGTGACGATGTGCATGACGTGGGAGTAGCGCTCGATGACCATGAAGCGGTCGTCCACCGGGGCGACGGTGCCGGGCTTGCTGACCCGCCCGATGTCGTTCCGCCCCAGGTCCACGAGCATGATGTGCTCGGCGAGTTCCTTCTCGTCCGCCATGAGGTCTTTTTCCAAGGCGCGGTCTTCTTCCTCGGTCGCGCCGCGCGGGCGCGTGCCCGCGATGGGCCGCACCATGCACCGGCCGCCCTTGACCTGCGTCATCACTTCGGGGCTGGACCCCACCAGCGCCAATTCCGGAAACTGCATGAGGATCATGTACGGCGACGGGTTGATGTGGCGCAGGGCGCGGTAGAGCGTGATGGGGCGCATGTCCGTCTTTCTGGCCCAACGCTGCGACAGCACCACCTGGAAGATGTCGCCCGCGCAGATGTATTCCCTGGCCTTGCGCACTGCATCGCAGAACGATGCCCGGTCGAAGTTGCTGATCGGTTCCACGTCGTCTGCGCGGGTGTGCAGGCGTTCCGCGTGCACTGTGAGCGAACCGCGCAGTTTCGTCTCCAGGGCGTGGATTTTCGTGACCGCCTTGTCGTAGGCCGCGTCGGGATCGCCGTCCACCAGCGCGTTCGACACGATCATCACCTTGTTGTTCACATGATCGAAGAGCAGCATCGTGTCGGTGATCATGAAATAGAGATCGGGCAGGTCGAGGGGGTCGGGGTTCTTGTCGGGCAGGCGCTCAAAGAAGCGCACCTGATCGTAGGACATGTATCCGACGGCCCCGCCGTGGAATGGCGGGATGCCCTCGACGCGCACAGGCTTGTACCGGGCCATGAGCCGGCGCAGTTCCTCCAGCGGGTCGTCCGATTCGTAGTGTTCGGGCGCGCCGTCGCGGAGCAATGTCACCGACCGGCCCTTCGACCGGAACACGATGGAGGGGTTGGCGCCCAGAAATGAGTAGCGGCCGATTTTTTCGGCCTGCTCGACGCTTTCCAGCAGGAACGCGTAGTCCTGGCCGCGCGCAATGCGCATGTAGGTGGACACCGGGGTTTCCAGGTCCACCAGAATCTCCCGGCACAGCGGCACGAGCGCGCCGGGCCGGGCGATCTTTCTGAAATCCTCGCGATTGGGTGAAAGCATATGCTGGTCCTTTATGGCGCCCCTGGGGGCGCGTCATTCCGTCGCGACGCCGTCGCCGGACAGATGAATGGTTTCGTCTTCGTTCACAACCCGGTAAAAACAACTCGTCTCATTCGTGTGGCAGGTCGGCCCCACGGGGTCGCAGCGCAGCAACAGCGCGTCGCCGTCGCAGTCAATGCGGATTTCCTTCACGTGGAGCACATTGCCGGAAGTCTCGCCCTTGCGCCAGAGTTTCTGCCGCGACCGCGACCAGAAACAGGCCTGCCGCTCGCGCAGCGTGATGCCCAGCGATTCCCGGTTCATGTAGCCCACCATGAGCACCTGCCCGGTGCGGTGGTGCTGAATCACGGCGCAGACAAGGCCCTTCTCATCGAACTTGATCAGGTCGTCGAGTCTCACGGACACACCCTCCTGGGTTGATGGCACAAACAAAAACCACGCATGATTCACGATCCGCGATGATCGCTGAATCCCTGCGTGGCGGGAATACGGTTGTGGTAATGAAAAAACAGCCGGACCCGGCAGGGATCAGGAGCGGAACGCGTGACGCCATCGCCACGCCTGCTGTCGCTGCTCCAACATCCCTTCAGTCTCCTTCAGGTTTCCTATCCGAGCCAGTCGCCCGGCGCGCCGCGCGCGCCTGACGCCGGGTAGCATCGCACAGACGCGCCGCCTTTTTCAAAAGATCTTTTGAAACCCTGCTGTGGTCCAACGTGGCACGGGCATCCCGCCCGTGTTTCATGGGCGGGACGCCCATGCCACGGGAGGTTTTGCAAGAACCTCAGAATTGATGCGCATCCGCTGATATGGGGTGATTTTCCAAGCAAGTAACAGCCCCGCTGAAAAAATTCTGGAATGAAACCTTTCTGTCTGTCGCCGAGTCAGAAAGGGTGTACATCTCCTTCTGTTAGGGGAGCCGGTATATGCCCCGCCTCATTTTAGCGTATTCCGGCTCCCTCTCCTTTTTTCCCGGCGGGCACACCTGTGACCTGTTCAAAAACAACGCGGTCCATTCGTGTTCGGTAAAGCAAGTTTACCGGGTCTCCTTGGGCGATGGCCCCAGGATGGCCTGAATGGCGGTGACAAGTTGGGCGCTGGAAAACGGTTTGGTGATGCAGCACACGACGCCGTTCTCCTTCATGCCTTCCTCAGTGATCTCCTCGCTCAGCCCCGTAATCAAGATGACGGGGGTCTTGAGGCCGTTGTCTTTCAGAATTCGGGCGAGTTGCATGCCGGTGAGTTGGGGCATGGAATAATCGCTTACAATGAGATCTATATGTTTTCTACGGTTAAGCAATACGACGACGGCTTCCCGGCTGTCGGTACAGGGGTGGACCGTATAGCCCATATCCTGCAACAAGCCGGCGGTCATTTCCACGACATCCGCGTCGTCATCCAAGAGCAACAAATGCCCCGTTCCCTGGCTGGGGGGTGTGGGTTCGGGCCGCGGCGGCGCGATGGGAACGTTCTGGAGTTCGGGGAAATGGCTGTCAAAGGCGGTGCCTTGTATTGGGGCGCTGCGCACCGTGATTGCGCCGCCGCAATCCAGGACGATGCCATGAACCGTGGACAGCCCCAGCCCTGTGCCTTCGCTTTTCCGCGTGGTATAGAACGGCTCGAAGATGCGTGCGCGGGTGTCTTCAACCATGCCGCAGCCGGTGTCGCGCACGGAAAGCAGCACGTAGGGTCCGGGCTGCAAGGCCCCGGCGTCAACGGCATGGAACTCGGTATTGCGCACGCGCTGCAGGGAAATCTCGAGGATTCCCCCGTTCTCTTCCATGGCCTCCTGGGCGTTCTTGCAGAGGTTGATCACGACCTGTTGGATATGGACGGGGTCCACATATACTGCTCCGCAATCGGCCGGAATTTGCGCGCGCAAATCCACATGGGGCGGCAATGAGACCTTGAACAAATCCAGGGCGTCGCGGACCGCTGCGGCCATATCCACCGCCTGGCGTTCCTGTTGGCCTTTGCGGCTGAAGGTCAGAATCTGTTTGACGAGGTCGGCGCCGCGCTTGCCGGCGCTGAGCACCTGGTCAATCTTCTCCCTCGCCGGATGCCCGGCTTCCAGGTCGCGCAGGGCGCGTTCACGATGGCCGGTCACCAGCAGCAGGACATTGCGGAAATCGTGGGCGATGCCGCCGGCGAGCGTACCGACCGCTTCCAGTTTTTGCGACTGCCGCAACTGCCGTTCCAATGCCGCCTCTTTGCTGATGTCGCGTTCCAGAATCACATAATTGACCACTTTCCCCGATGGATTGCGCACCGGGGAAATGAGGGCCTCGACTTCGCAGGATTCATCGCCATTGCGTCTGTTCTCAAAACGCCCCTGCCAGGTTTCGCCGCGGGCAATGGCCGTGTGCATCGCCTGCATGGCTGCCGCAAAAGATTCCCCTTTATGAATCGCCTCCAACGGTTTTCCAATGACCTCGGCGCTTGGGTATCCGCCCATCTTTTCCATGGCGGGATTGATATACAGAATAAGCCCTTCGCGGTCCGTGATGATCACCGATTCCGCCGCCTGCTGGATTGCGGTGGCCAGCCGCATGCGCTCTTCTTCGGCGCGCTTGCGCTGGAAAATCTCATAGGTGACATCCGCCAGATAGGAAACGATTTCTACGTCTTCGTCAAGGTAATCCCTGGGCTTGTTCCCCACACCAAGAATGGCCACGACAAGGCCGTCGCGGAAAATGGGCACGGTTAATTCGCGGATAACGGCG
>CAZLII010000195.1:0-7745 GCA_964559065.1 uncultured Nitrospirales bacterium
CGTCGGGCGGCCAATTCGCCCAACCGGGCAAGGTGATCGCGCCGTTTCTGACTCGACCAGGCCGCGCCTCGGCGGGCACCGGCCTTTATATGGCGTTGGGACTGGCGGGAGCGCCGCTATTCGCCGTAACAGGCGGGGCGACGCTGGGCTACCTGGCGGGATTTGTGGCCGCGCCGTGGATCGTAAGGGCATTTCGTCGCACGGCGTGGGGGATGCTTGCGGCCATGGGCGTCATCTATGCGCTGGGAGCGGTCTGGCTCAGCGCGTGGATGGGCCCGTCCGTGTTTCAGGCCGTGATGGTGGGCGTGCTCCCGTTCTTGCCGGGCGACCTGCTGAAACTCATCGCCGCGCATCAATGCGCTGTGCGCTTCTGCCGGTCTGATTCCTGACTTCATTTCACCCGCAGGCGACCTGCATCGCAATTTCGCCCCATTGCGTGAGGCGTTCGGGGTGATAGCGGACCGTGCTGATGTCTTTCAGGATGAACTCCAGCGGACAGCCGTATTGCTCGCAAATCCTTTTGGTCACCAACAGATCCTCTCGCACCAGGTCGGCGTCAAACGTATCGTAGGCCAGGAACGCTGGATTGGGTTTGCGCGAAAACACAAAATCGCGTCCGATTTCCGCCGCCCCGCGCTCCTGATTGGCCCAGGGGGTCATGGAGATTTTTCTGACCTTGGGGATCATGCGCACCTCGTTCATCTTGCCGTCAAGGGGATCGCAGCATCCGTAGTACACCAGCCCGAAGCGCGCACAAATGCGCCCGGCATAGTCCACCTCGAACTCTCTGAACATCTGCGGGGAAACCGTGGAGAACATCTGCGCCAGGCCGAACATCCAGAGGTCTTTTGCGCGTGGACGCTCCGGATTGTAGCCGGGGGTCGGCAGTTCGTCTGCGTACGCGCCGGTGCAATGGATCAGACTCTGGGGCTGGCAGAGCAGTCCCTGTTCCTCCAACTGGTCGAGCATGACCAGGTAGCCGTCGGTCATGCGCCCGACCAGCCGGTGCATGTAGTCCGGATTTTCGATAAGCGCATAGAGCGCATTTTCCACGCCCATCCATGTGCTGATGGGGTCCCATAGGGAGAGATAGGGGTCCAGCCCCCACGGCCGCACTTCGAGCAGACCGTCAAACAGTTCATGGGCGACCGCGATACGGCGTTCTGTTTCGGCGGCGTCATAGGTGATGCGCGGCGTTTTGATTTTCTCCAGGTCGTCTTCCGTCTGAAATTGGTTGAAATACTTGTGGCCGACGACCGCGTTTGTCGGATCGGTCGCGACGGTATCCTCCTCCACGCACACGCCGAAGCCCGTGTTGTGGATGGCTTTGTCCACGCGCACAAAAGGCTCGACCACCATGTCCACGGGGAAGTGTTTCCATTGATAGAGCGTTCGGCGGAGGAAATCTTCGTAGCCCCGACAATCGGGATCGGTGCAGCGCAGGGCCAATTCATCGCCGTCCATTTCATTCCAGCAGACCTGATCGATCATCACCATGGGGCGTTCCTGGCGAAGCGCATTCAACTTGCGCCACAGCGCGCGTTTCTCTTCCTGAATCGGCAGCGCGGCGATTTCCGCCACGCGCGCCGCCAGTTCCCGCACGATGCTTTTGTCGTTCTTATTCAGTGGACTCATATTAAGAACCCTGCTCCATTGGTTGCCGACAGTTCGTGGATTGCGCCTATGTTTCTGGATTCCCGCTTGCGCGGGAATGACACGCTATAATGGAGCGTTTTACAAGATTCGTCATTCCCGCGTAAGGGGGAATCCAGAGCAATTCGTCCAGCCATCGAATTGGTTGAAACTATTGAGTGTGAACGCACCAAGATCTTGCTTAACCGAACACAAATACATTATTATGCTTATCTGTTACCGAACATGATCGAATTGCGCTTTTGCAAATTCATGACCGCGTCACCGTGACAAAGCGGACGCCGGCCCGATCAGCATTCTGCTCGACCCAGCATTCGAGGCGGGTGTCGCCGGGGGCGGGCCGGAGGCCCGGAATCCGGGCGGACGCCGCGCCGGGGGCGACCGGTGCATGGCCTTCTGCGCCGCCGAATTGGAGACGGACCACGCCCCGTGTCTTGGCGGGCGCAAAGGTGATGACGGCGTCGTAATTTCCGGCGCGCTCAACATGCACCTCCCAGTATCCGGGCTTATCGGCCATCCAGTTTTCCGCGCCGCGCCAGTCCTGCCGCGTAAGTGTGAGCGGGTTCTCGCGGTCACTGCCCAGATGTATTCGCACCGGCGCAAAACCGCGCGTCGCGCTGACATCGGCGAACCATGCCTCATACGCGGCACGCAACTGGCGAACCGTCTCCGGGTGTTCTTCGGCCACGTCTTTTGTCTCCGCCGGATCGGCGGCCACGTCGTAGAGTTCTGCGCCGTTGACCAGTTTCCATCGCTGTGTGCGCACGGCGCTGTTCTTGAAGGCTTCGGGCGCATCGCCCCGGTGCCACTGGAAGAACAGCGTCCTGTCGGACCACTGCTTCGTAGTATCACCGTCACGCAGCAACGGCATCAGGCTGATGCCGTCGAACGCAGGCGGGTCATTAGGCATCGCGCCGCAAAGTTCAAGCAGCGTGGGCGCGATATCAATGTGCGCGGCGATGCGGTCCACGTCGCGCCCGCCGGCAAACCTCTCAGGCCAGCGCACGAAGAAGGGCACGCGGATGCCGCCTTCGTAAACGGTGGTTTTCCAGCCGCGCAGCCCCGCGTTGAAGCGACCCCCGCCGCCCAAATCCTGCGCGCCGTTGTCGGTCATGAAGATGACCACGGTGTCCCGCGCAATGTCCATTTCGTCCAAAGCGTTCAGGATGCGCCCGACATTGTGGTCCATGTTGGCGATCATGCCATAGACCTGCGCGGTTTTCTCGTCCAGCCCGGCGGCGCGATAAGGCGCAGCGGCGTCATCCGGGACCTGCAGCGGCGTGTGCGGCGCGTTATATGACACATACGCGAAAAACGGCGCGCCCCCCTCTTCCGCTATGAAGCGCAGGGCTGCATCGGTGAAGACATCTGTGCAATACCCGGAGCCTTTCAGCGCTTTCCCGTTGTGCTGGATCACGGGGTCAAAATAGGTGTTTTCGCGTTCGTAAAACTCCGGGTCGGACGGCTGCGCGATGCCGCCCCCATAATGAACGAGTGCTTCCTCGAAGCCCCGGTCCATGGGGCGCAGCGGGTAATTGTCGCCGAGATGCCATTTCCCGAAAATGCCGGTGCGGTAGCCTGCCGCCCGCAGCATCTCCGCAAGGGTCCGCTCGCGGGGATCCATCATGGAACGGCCTGCATAGGTGTCCACCACGCCCGTGCGGTAGTTGTAGCGGCCGGTCATCAGGCAGGCGCGCGTTGGCGAACACACCGGACTGACATTGAACTGCGTGAAACGAACACTTTCCCGGTGCAGGCGGTCCAGATGCGGCGTCTTGAGTACGGGGTTGCCGTGGCATCCCAGATCGCCATAGCCCTGATCATCCGTGATGATCAGCACCACGTTCGGCCGCCTGCGGGGGCTATTCTCACAGGTCGCCTTCATGGAACTAGCGCCAAACGACGCCCCGGCAATCGCGCCCAGGGACGTCCCACAAAGAAAATGCCGCCGGTTCATTCTTCTCATGATGTGGCCTCTTCACCCAATGATGGATATCATTTTTCCTACATCCGATTATTTGTTTCTACGTATGCTTGTTGCGCCGCTGCTACGGTGCGCGGGTGTCTGGCTTTTGACCAGATTCTAGCGCGTTTCTTTTCCGAAATCACTTGCGTGCAACTCATCAAGAGAAAAAAAACCGCCGACCAGCACTACATCAATTTCCCAACCGCCATCGCAGAGGCCATGGGTGTTTCCAAGGGTGCGGTCGTGCGGAGTGGGGTGAGACGGGAGGATTTGCCGTGGAATGCCGTCCGCCGGGAAACTATTGTCCGTTCTTGCGCAAACTGTAACGACGATCGCCCATGAAAAATGACCGGTAGCAATGCTCGTACCCGTGTCGGTGCTCTCCATTGCCTGCGGGCGCATCCAGCCATTGAAACATCTGCGTGCAGTTGCGACAGATTTCGGGGGGACGACCGGTGATATGGGCCCAGCGCAGCGCCTGATAACGCTGACCGTGCCAAATATCGGCAAAGGATTGTCCCAGGATATTCCCCATATCGAGTGTTCCGGCGCCCAGCGTGAAACAGCAGGGGGTCACTGTCCCATCAACGCCAATCGCGGGACGTTCCCACAAGTCCAGACAGGAGACAACGACGTTCTTGAAGCGCTTATCCAAGATGAGGTTGTCGAAAAGATGCGGCGGCACGATGCTGACCGCATCGTCGGCGTGGCGCTTCATTTCCAGAATCGCCTGTTTCAATGCCGCATCAGAAAGCGACCGCAACGGCTGATCCGCCAGGCGTTCGCCATCCGGCAGGCAAGCCTGATCAGGGATGCCCTGTGTTATCAGGTCCTGAAAACACAACTCCCGAATGCCCAAGTCTTTGCACATTGCCACAAAATCCGTCATACGCGGCAGGGTGGCTTTCAGTGAAATGGCATAAATCACCATCTCAGGCGTTTGCCGACCCAGCCGTTGCTGCGCGTCGCGAACCATGCGAATGTTTCGGAGAATACGTTCAAATACATCGAAGTGCGCGCCGCGTCGAATGTGGGCTACCACCGCCGGGTCCGGCGAGTCCAGCGAAATCGCGAGCATGTCGTGTCCCGAAAGCACAAGTGCTTCCGCCAATTGCGGCGTCATGATAGTCATGTTGGTAATCATGTGGGTTTGAAGTCCGAGCGATTTTGCGTAGCGAATCATTGGCAGTAGATCTTTGCTCAGAAAAGGTTCGCCCAGCCCCTGAATATGCACCGCCGCAAGATTGCCCAAGGCATGGATTTCATCAACGACCTTCTTGAATGTTTCCAGGGGAAGGTCGGGAGTTCTTTCAAGGGAAGCATATCCGTGCGGGCACATGACACATTTCAAATTGCACCGCTTGATGTGCTCAATCTGCACCGTGCGCGGTCCTGTGGGTGGGTTTCGCCAGGCGCGGAACAACACCCGAACACGCGCGGGTAACAGGCGCCAGTCCCTCATAATGTCAAAAAGGGTTTTAATGCGCATAATCGCTGCCAGATTGTTTCTGAATTTCTCAGGGCAGAAATTCTGTCAGACAGTTTAGCATATCCCCTTCGCTTGTTTCGTCTGGAATGGTCTCATGTTTGAGCACGCATTTGAAGGCGCGATCTGTTACCATGAAACCACCATATAAACGGAAGGAAACACAATTATGTTGAATCGGCGGCAGTTTCTCGGCGGGGCGGCGGTATTGGGCGCGGCGGCGATGGGACGCGGGCCGGCAGAGAAGGAGGAATCCGCGACGCAAGTCGGGAATGTGTTGCCGGAACCCACGCCGTCACATCTGCCCCGCTGGCGGGGCTTCAATTTGCTGGAGAAGTTCATGATGCCGCGCAACGAGCGCTTTTTGGAAAGTGACTTCGCATGGATGGCGGAATTGGGTTTCAACTTCGCGCGGCTGCCGATGGATTACCGGTGCTGGACGGACCCGGATGACTGGATGCGCCTGCGCGAGGAGACGCTCAAGGAAATTGACGAGGCGGTGGCCTTGGGCCGCAAACACGGCATCCATGTCTGCCTGAATTTTCACCGCGCGCCGGGGCACACGGTGGCCAGTCCGCCGGAGGCGCGCAGCGTATGGGAAGATGAGGAAGCGCAGCGGGTCTGTGCGCTGCATTGGGCGGCCTTCGCGGAACGCTATGCCGGCGTTCCCAACGCGGAGGTCAGTTTCAATCTCTTCAACGAGCCGATGCTCATCCCGGCGGAGCGTCACCGCGCGACGGTGGCGCGGGTGGTCGAGGCCATCCGCACGCACGACGAAAAGCGGCTGATTATCTGCGACGGGCGGATGTGGGGCAAGGCGCCGCCGGAGGAGTTGCTGGACCTGGGGGTGGCCGGCTCCACGCGCGGCTATGAGCCGCACGCCGTCACCCATTACCAGGCGAGTTGGTCCGGCCAGTGGGAGGGACACCCCGTGCCGACCCATCCCTGGAAGGACAAGAATGTGATATGGGACAAGCAGGCATTGCGCGACCGTTGCATCGCGCCGTGGAAGGCGCTCGAAGCGCGGGGCATGGGCGTGCATGTCGGCGAGTTCGGCGCGTACAACAAAACACCGCACGCAGTGGTGCTGGCATGGATGCGGGACTGCCTGGAATTATGGCGCGAAGCGGGGTGGGGCTGGGCGCTCTGGAATTTTCGGGGCGCGTTCGGCATACTCGATAGCGAACGCGCGGATGTGGACTACGAGGACTGGCGGGGGCATCGCCTGGACCGGACGATGCTGGCGCTTTTGCAGGCGCATTGAACGCCGAGGCCGCGTCGCGCGGCAACCATGGGGAGTCAAAGGATGAGAATGGGGTATGCGTCCAGGCGACGCGCAAGTTCCGCCCCGCTGCTGCTGACTTTTGTCATTGGCATTGGTGTGGGGTTTTCGCTGGGCTACGCTGTGTTCGCGGCGCTGCAATGGGATTTCTCCGGGAAAGAACATGTGGTGCAGGTCCCTGCACCACCGCCGGAACCCACGCCTGCGCCCGCGCCGGTCCCGGAACCGCCGGAAGTGGTGGAAACGCCGCCCGAACCTGTCGAAGCCGGGCCGGAACAGCATCTTTTCGTGGCCATTGCGGGTACAGCGCTCGATGATTCCGCGCGGGAACTGCTTGCTGCGCATACGCCGGGCGGCGTGGCACTTCGTCGCGAGAACTTCGCCGGCGAAGCCCAGGCGCGCACACTGGTTGAAGAAATTCGAGGCGTCGCCTTGTCGGGCAAGCGGCGCGCCGCGCCGATCATCTTGTGGGCGTGGGAAGCGTCCGTGGGAAAAGAGGTGTTTCCCGATGGAGACTTGGCGGCAGCGATTGCCGCGTGCGTGGAGAGCCAAGACCCCGCCGCCGCCAGGAGCGCGGGAAAAGCCTTCGCAGAGCGCCTCGCTGCCATTGGCGTGGACGCCGTGCTTGGCCCCAGTCTGGACGTTTTTGCAAAGGGCGCAGCAGATGCCGGTGAGACGACCCGCATTTTCGGGGATTCCCCGGCCCTGGTGACGAAATTGGGCATTGCCTTCGCCGATGGATTGTTGGAGGGCGGTGTGACGCCGGCTTTCCGGCATTATCCCGGTCTTGGCGCGGCCAAACAGGTTGAAGGGCGGCTCACCATCGAACAGACCGAGGTGCGTGAACTGGCGGAACTGATGTTTCCCTTCGCCGAAGCCGTCGCCCACAAGGCCCCGGCGGTCTTTGTCGGCCATATTGCGACCCCGGCGCTGGACCGCGACCACCTGACCCGACCCGCATCATTATCGCCCGTGCTGGTGCAACGGGTGCTGCGCGGCCAGTGGGCCTATGAAGGCGTGATTCTCGCCGATGATTTGTCGCTCTTGGCGCAAACGCCGGAAAGGCCGCTGGAAGCGCTCGTGGTGGAGTGTATCGCCGCGGGTTGCGACGCCGCCGTGGTGGGTGCGGTCAATGCGGAGCAGATGGCTTCGTTGCGACAGGCGTTGGAA
This sequence comes from uncultured Nitrospirales bacterium, assembly GCA_964559065.1. Classification (GTDB taxonomy): domain Bacteria; phylum Hydrogenedentota; class Hydrogenedentia; order Hydrogenedentales; family CAILVY01; genus CALEDJ01. The sequence continues at coordinate 7,558 of CAZLII010000195.1, forward strand.
GCGGCGGCGGGCGAGGGGGGTGTGCTTTCGCCGGAACGTCTCGCGGTGTCCCGCGCGCGGCTTGATCTCTGGGCCGCGAGAATCGCCGCCATGAAGCCCGAAACCGCAGCGCCCGTGGCTACCATGCCCGAAGCGCCTTCACGCTGTCCCGCGTTGGTCAGCCAGGGCTCCCAGGTCACGGCCGCGTC
>CAZLII010000196.1:0-7713 GCA_964559065.1 uncultured Nitrospirales bacterium
TCCAGTTCTTCAACTCCGGCGGCTACCACTGCGCCGACCCGCCCGACAGCACCGAGGACGGCTATGTGCCCGGCGCGAATCCCGCGCAACAGGCGTGCGTTCCGCATGCGTCGGACTACAATCCCCAGAACTGGATAATCAACCTGTCCGAATTGTTGCGTTTGATCCAGTTCTACAACGCAGGCGGCTATTACGCCTGTCCCGGCGAAGGCACCGAGGACGGCTTCTGCGTCGGCCTGCCACCGATGAAATAAGTCTTCTATCCTATCTCGATTCCGGGGCCGGTCCCGCCGGCAGGCGGCGCGCCGGTCCCGATTGTTGTTTGGGTGAACCGCTATAAATAAGAAAAACATGAACTTGTTTGTCTCATTTTTAACATATTGTTATGTGTTACAGGATATACAGAAAAGTATTGACAAATTGCGCCAAGTAGGATATCTTTTTCGACGCATAGGGGGCGCCCCCGTAGCGAAAGAATTGCGGGCGATGCCTTATCTGGAAGCAGTCTTTTCCCAAAAGTGTCATGAAACTGAATGGAAAGGGATTAGCAATGAGATTGAGACACCGCAGCAAAGACATGTTCACGGGGTTGTGTATTGTGTCGGCGATTATCGGATTGCACGGTCTGGAATCGGCGGCGCAATTGCCGCAACTGGTGGAATTAAGAACATTTTCCGCGCCGCCCAGCGAATTTTTTGTCCATGAGGGCAATCTTTATTTCGCGGGCGCGCGTAATGACGACCCCACGGATATCGGGCCTTTCTTCAGCAATGGCACCATCATGGGCACGCGGGAATTGAATCCCATTTTTGACACACAGACCGCGCCATTCCCGCACAGTTTCGGGTATGCGCCTTACGAGTACTTTTGGGACTACCCAAACGCGGGGTTTGGAGAGATTTTTTTCGTGGCGGGTGCAAACGCAGACCTCTACGCCATGTCCCCCGGAGCAAGCACATTCAGACGGTATCAGGTTCCCAGCAGGGCGTACCCAATAGCAATGAATCAATTTAGCCGCATCAGCGAACTTGCCTTATCGGATGGCCGGCGCATGGCCTTGGCCTTGGAAATCCACGGCAAGGGAACGGAATTGGTTCATTATGATGGCCCCTGGCTTTTCCCCGGCAGGCCCATAAATGAAGCGAATTTTATTACGGACATCAATCCCGGCGCCGCCGGTTCTTTCCCGGCTAATTTGACCCTCATAGATGGATGGCGTGTTGCATTTTCCGCGGATGACGGCGTCCATGGCCGCGAATACGTTGTTTTCCATGCGGGCGTCTGGGAAAGCGGCAGTTATACGGTTCATGACCTGCGCCCCGGACCCGATAGTTCCGCCCCGCAACAGTTGACTTATACGCGTTCAGGCAATAATCACTTCGTGTTTTTTACCGCCTTTGACGGCGTCCATGGCCGTGAGTTGTGGCGCGACAACCGCAAGGGCGATATCCGGATGCTCAAGGACATCTGGCCGGGCGCCTCGAATTCGAGCATTGCCAATATCACCCGGCTTGGGGTTGGCGCTTCGGTCCTCTTCACCGCCACATCGCCGGCCGAGGGAAACGAACTGTGGAAAAGCGACGGCTCGGAAGCCGGGACGGTGCTGGTCAAGGACATTCATCCCACGGAGTCTTCGTATCCGAGTCACCTGGTATTCAGCGGCAATTTCATGTTCTTCACCGCTGATGACGGCGCGCATGGCCGGGAGTTGTGGCGCAGCGATGGATCGGCGGCGGGCACGGTGCTGGTCAAGGACATCCGCCCGGGCGCGGGGGGCTCGAATCCGTCCAACCTGGTGAATTGTGACGGAAAATGCTATTTCATCGCTGATTCAACCGGAAATGGCTGGCGCGAAATCTGGGTGAGCGATGGCACGGCAGCAGGCACCCATATCGTGGCAAACTTCCTTCCGGGCCAAACGCCTGATCAGTTGGCCGCGGATGATACGCGCATCTTCTTCACCGTGGACAATACACTCTATGCATTGAACCCGAATGGAGTGCCTGGCCCGTCGGCCCCGGAGAATCTCCAGGGCGAGCCGTATTATTATAAAGATACCTTTGATAATACTGGACGTATCCTGTTGAGTTGGGACGAAATAACGACACCTTACAGAGGGTTTCAGATTTGGTTTCGTGGCGCCGATACAGGACCTTGGGAAAAACATAGCTCTTTGCCTTATTATAACCATGACATTCCATTTATTCCAAGACCCGGCGAATCGTCGGCTGGGTGGCCGCGCAACACGAAGATTCAATGCGCCGTTCGCGTATTTGAGGACGAGAATGCGGTCAGAACCACATACAGCCTCTGGCCGGAGGAACGCTATGTGACCGCCTGCACCGAAGCGCAATGGCCTGTATTTGGCGCGAATGTGTTTACAAATAGCCCGCTGACCCTTCACGGGTGGCACACAAATGACCTCTATTCATTTGTGTATTCGGGCCTGTTCAGCGATGAGCAGCCGGCCAGCGCGTTCCGCTGCGCTTGGAACATGACCCCGCCAAGCAACTACGTTGCCAATGCGCATGCCGAGGAAATCTGGGACACCGAATACTACTACGTTTCACCGCACCTGGGCTCGGGCAGTTATTACCTGCACATGCGCGCCATGAACCAATGCGGCGACATTTCGCGCAAGGTGGTAAGCGCTGGGCCGTTCCATTTCGACATGCAGCCGCCGACAGCCCCCGGCATGCCCATTGGCCGCCAGGAGGCGGGACTGGAAATGTATTTCGCCTGGACCCCGGCCTCCGATAGCGGCGCCGGCGTCGCATCCTATGAATGCCAGATTGGCACCACGCCCGCCGGCAACGATGTGTTTGACGGCAATGTGGGCGATGCCCTTATCGCGCATTTCACCGGCGAAGTGGGCGTCACCTATTACGCGCGCGCGCGCGCCATTGACGCCGCCGGAAACACTGGCCCCTGGTCGCCCATCAGCCCGCAACTGCCGCTGACCTCCTTCGGATCGCTGCAAGTGAACATCACCCCGCTGTTGGCGGTCATTCAGGGGGCGCAATGGCGGCGCAAGGGCGCGTCCGCATGGCAGAACAGCGAGGCCACGGAAACCCAAGTGTTGACTGGCAACATCGTCATCGAATTCAAACCGCTTAACAACTGGGGGCGTCCCGCGGAGAAGACGGTAACGGTGCTGCCCGACACCCTTGCCACCAGCAGCGGCACATATGTGCAACTCGGCACCCTGACCGTGACCATTGAGCCGGACCAGGCGCGCCTTGCCGGGGCGAAATGGCGGCGCTTCATGGACCCAAGCCTGCCGCAGCGCCCCTGGCTGGACAGCGGCGTCACCGAGAGCGCCGCCGTGGGGGGCCACATGGTGGAATTCCTGCAATTGCCGGGATGGGAAAATCCCGCGAACATTTTCGTAACCATTGCAAGCGGGTCGAACACCGCCGTGTCCGGCACGTATACCGCGCTTGAAACCGGGTCGGTGCGGGTGACCCTGATGCCGGCCAAAGTGGGGCTCTATGGCGCGCAATGGCGCGTTGCGGATTCGGACACATGGCATCTCAGCGGTGACACCGTGCAATGGCTGACGCCCGGGCCGCACACCATCAAGTTCAAGCCGCTCCTCGGCTGGGCCAAACCAGACGATGCGGTGATTATGGCCGAAGCAGACGAAACCACGGAATATGAAGGCGTTTATGTGAGAACCGTGGGAGAACTCCAGGGCTTGACCGATCCGGATGCAGTGCCCGGCGCCCAATGGCGGCGCGTGGAGCGGCTGCCGGACCTGGAGGAACCGGCTTGCGTGAACATCGCAAGCGCCGACGTACCCCAGACGTGCAACGGTTCCACCGCCATTTCGGTGTTGGAAATCACGGAACCGGGATTGATCACGGATATCAACCTGCACCTGGACATCACGTGCTATGATAACAGTGATCTCGAAATCACCCTCTACGCCGTCACTGCGGACCGCGAGGCGTTTCCTGTGTATTGGGCAAGCGGGGCGAACATGCACGGCACCGTCTTTGACGAACAGGCGGCGATTCCCCTTGCCGAAGGCACTGCCCCCTATACGGGGGTGTTCCGTCCGGACTCCTCGTTCTCGGACCTGATCGGCATTCCCGCCGCAGACACATGGCATCTCTTTGTCTGGGACACTACGGCGGATGCCCCGGAATATGCGACCGTCCTGAACAGTTGGAGCCTGTGCATCACCACGGATGAAATGCCGGCCCCGGAGGTGGAAGTGGAAGAGGATGACACGCTTCCAACGGAGTGGTATGACGCGGGATATGTCGAGACCGGCGTGCCCGCGGGCACGTACCGCGTCGCATTCAATGATGTGTATGGCTGGACAAGCCCGGATCTGCAAACCGTTACGGTGCCTGCCAACGAATCCGCCACGGTCACGGGCCGCTATGTGGAAAACGGCGCGCTGACGGTGCATATCACGCCGGAGCAGGCGGCGCTGGAAGGCGCGCAATGGCGGCTTGTGGACACGGAAGTCTGGAACGACACCGGCGAAACCATGGTCAATCTCGCGCCGGGATTCTATGAGGTCGAATTCAAGGAGGCCCCCGGCTGGTCCACCCCGGGAATTCAGCCCGTGTTTGTAGGCAGCGGCGCCACGGCCGAACTCGAAGGGGAGTATCTCCCCCATACGGGCCTGATTCGGGTGAACATCGCGCCCCAAGCCGCCACGGACGCAGGCGCCCGGTGGCGGCGCGCCGGCACGGCGCCGTGGCGATTGAGCGGCGATATGGACGAAGCCCCGTACGGAAACCATCTCATCGAATTCAAGACCATCCCCGGATGGGTCACGCCAGGAAACGAACTGGTGACACTGTCGGTGAGCGAGGAGGATATTGACATAACGGTTACGTACACCGGCGGCTGCGAACCCTATTATGCCGGAGATACGCCCATTGACTTGCAGGAAAGCGGCACAATCGTTTCCGCGGTGCACGTCGCCGATGAAGGCACGGTCCTCTTCGTAAATGTGCGGCTGGATATCCTGTGCAACAAAACATCCGCGCTTGATGTGCGTCTGGAATCTCCCGAGGGAACCGAGATCATCCTTTTCCTCGATCTCGACAACAATGGCGAAGACTTCTGGGATACCCGCCTGTCCGATGACGCAAGCGACAGCATTTACGATGGATTCCCGCCATACACCGGTACCTTCCGTCCCTTGCAGCCGCTCAGCGCCTTCGAGGGACAAAACATGACCGGCGGGTGGCTGCTCAAGGTAACCGACATGGCCGGCGCAAGCGAAGGAACCCTGATTGACTGGATGCTGTGTATGACCGCCGACAGCGGCGCGGAAGGCGAGGGCGAGGGTGAAGGTGAAGGCGAGGGTGAAGGTGAAGGCGAGGGCGAGGGTGAAGGCGAGAGTGAATTCCATAGCGCCGATCAAGACAGAAACAACCGCATCAGTTTGTCCGAATTGTTGCGGGTGATCCAGTTCTTCAACTCCGGCGGCTACCACTGCGCCGTCCCGTCGGACAGCACCGAGGACGGGTATGTGCCCGGCGCGAATCCCGCGCAACAGGCGTGCGTTCCGCATGCGTCGGACTACAATACCCAGAACTGGATAATCAACCTGTCCGAATTGTTGCGTGTGATCCAGTTCTACAACGCGGGCGGCTATTACGCCTGTCCCAGCGGAGGCACGGAGGACGGCTTCTGCGTGGGCCTGCCGTGAGGCAGGTCTGCCGGATCACCGGTACAGTGCGTCGAAAAATGAAGGGGTGGACTGTGTTTCGCGCGTTGAAACGCGGGCATAGATTGGACGGAGGTCTGGTTCCCCTGTGCAAATATGTGTATCTGCAATGTCAGACGCTTTCATCGCAATTTCTGCGCGTATAGATCAGATGTTTTGATGAAGGTTGTTTTCTTGCCGAGTTTTGTACAACGATTTTTTGCCCCAAGGACCGTCACCCCCGCGCAAGCGGGGGTCCAGAAGAACTGAAGGTCTCCGCTGCGTGATGGCTGGGTTCCTGCTTGCGCGGGAATGACGGTCGCGGGGATTCTCGAGGGTTTGTTAACGAAGCGTGATTGCGGCCATGCCGCATGAGGCCGTGCATTGCATATTCCACGCACACAAAAAGAAAGGGAATAGAAATGAATTCAAAGTTAGACCGCTGTCGTGTCTCGTATGTGGCAAGAGGAATGCGCCTGGCGTGGATTGGGGCGCTCGTGATCTTTTGCTTCGGTGCTCAGGCGCAGGTGCTGCAATACCAGGCCCGTCTGACGGACCCCGTCACGGGCGAGGCGCGGAATGGGTTGTTCACCATGACATTCCGTCTGTATAACCAGCCCGAAGGCGGCACGGCGGTGTGGATGGAGAGCAAGGACGTGCCGGTGAACAATGGTTTGCTCATCACGGCCTTGGGCGATACGACGCCGTTGCCGGGCATCCTTGATGGTCGCAATCTCTGGCTGGGCGTCAAGGTGGGCGCTGATGCTGAGGCCGCGCCCCGGCAGTTGATTACCCCGGTGGCGTATGCGGTTCATGCCGCAACTGCGGGAAAAGCAATTACCCTGAATGGCCTTGGCCCCGACGACTTCGCCGCCGCCAACCACGAACACCGGGCCGGCGACATCACGACAGGGCTGCTGGAAGAGTCGGTGATCCCGGAGACCGTCGCGCGCATTTACGACATCATGCCCTACATCCTCAATGAGGATGGGGAAGACTCGCTGCTCGACGCCGATTTTCTCGATGGATTGGATTCCACGGATTTCTGGAAACGCGGCGGCAACGCCGTCAACGAACGCAATTTCATCGGGACGATAACGCCGCATCAATTCATCCTTATTGCCAATGACCAGGAAGTGCTGCAACTGGAATATCCCGTTGGCGTTTTAAGCCCGAATATTCTTGGCGGGCATGGCTATATTGCGCCGGATGTTTACGGCGCAACCATCAGTGGCGGGGGCCGCACTGTGGCTGAAAACCGAATATTTGGCATCTTCGGCACGATTGGCGGGGGGGAGAAAAATGAAGCGGGCATCAACGGTTCGCCTATCGCGACAGATTTCGCCACTGTGGGGGGCGGAACCAGCAACAAGGCCACTGGAGGAAAATCCACGATCGGCGGCGGCGGCAACAACCTTGCGTCGGGAACGTACTCCTTCATCGGCGGCGGCACTGCCAACGTCGGCGGCGGCAACTATGCCACGGTAAGCGGGGGGTTTATGAATGTCGCGACGGGCCAATACGCCGCCGTGGGCGGCGGCGGGAATCACCAGGTTGCCGGGATGTATGCGACGGTAAGCGGCGGCCAAGAGAACTATGCCGCAGGCGCTCATGGCGCGGTCGGCGGCGGCAATATTAACTTTGCCGATGGGGACTATGGCGTGGTCGGCGGCGGAAAGTCCAACTCCGCCACGGAAGAATATGCCACCGTAAGCGGTGGATTGAACAATGTGGCCTCCGGGCAGCGCGCCACCGTGGGAGGCGGCAATCAAAACGACGCCAGCGGCAACGGCGCCACCATCGGTGGCGGCAACACAAATTCCGCCCTGGGCATTTCCTCCACCATCGGCGGCGGGTATAACAACACGGCTGGCGATTATTACGCCACAGTTCCCGGCGGACAGTCGAACAATGCGGCTGCGCTGGGCAGTTTCGCCGCCGGCCAGCGCGCCAAAGCGAATCACGCCGGTTCGTTTGTCTGGGGCGACAACCTCGAACAGGATGTGGCATCGGATCGGATCAACCAAGTCAAGTTCCGC
>CAZLII010000197.1:0-7673 GCA_964559065.1 uncultured Nitrospirales bacterium
GGTGGGCGAGAGCCCCACGGAGTTGTACACAAAGATTTCGCGGCGGCGTTCATAGACCGAACCGAGCATGGTGCCCAGCACCATGATGAAGCCCAGCAGAATCGGGATCAGAATCTGGCCCGCCCCGCTGATCCGGCTCCGGTCCAGCGACGCATACAACGTGACCAGGTCGCCGTCGCTGGCCAGGATGGTGAGGTTGGACCTGCGCGCCCACGCCTCCGCCTCATCGCCGGGGCTGACATCGTCACCCACGCGCACGGCAATGCTGCGCACCGTGGCCCCGATGCCGCGCGCCCACTGATACGGCACAATCGCCATTTGATCGGATGACCAGTGGATGTATTCCTTGAGCGTGTCAATGACCTCTTCGGAGGTTTTCTGGGCGTCCATAAGCATCTGCTGCACGAAGTTGACCGGACTGAGCGGTTCGCCATCCAGGTCGCGCAACGCGTCGAATTTTGTCTGGTCGTAGATGCCGATGACCGGGAGTTCCTGCCCGAAAATCATCACGCGCCGTCCGATGTCCTCCAGGCCGATTCCCAAGTTCTTTGCGGCGTGCAAGGGCAGGATCAAACCGACCTCGTTCGGGTCCTCGAACCAGCGGCCCGCCACCAGCGTATCCGCCACCGCCGTGATGCGGATTTCGTTGGGTTCCATGCCCACCAGGGCCACGGCGGTGAAGCGGCCTGTCGTCTCCCCGCCGGACCCGCGTCCCGGCGCTTCTGTTGCCACGGCGCTCAGGTCAATGCGCGAGAGGTGGCCGCTGTAATCGGAGAAATACCAGGCGCGCCCCGCCAGCACCGTCTCGCCGGGCCGCACCACCTCGGACGCTTCGTCGCCGAAGGTGCGCTGCATCGAGGTGTAGAGCGGCGCCGGCAGGGGCTGCCAGGCCCGGTCGCGGGTGAGCAGACCGCGATAGACCGGCTCGCCTTCGGGGTGGCGCAGGCGCGAGATGCCGACCTCCGGCACGACGGACGTAAAGGAGAGCAGCGTAAAGGTCACCAGCACGATGGTCAGGCCGGTGAGGAAGCCGCGCTGCGGGCGTCGTCGGATGTTGGCGATACCGAGGTCCACGGCGCGCATGGCCACGTTGCCCAGCGCCACCGTGTCCTCGTGCACGCCCACCACGGCCTGCTTGCGCTCCCGCAGCATCGTGTCGAAATGGCCGAGCACCAGCGCGACCACGGCAACGGCCAGCGCGAGGATGATGAACGCGATCAGGACCAGCACCGGCGTGAGGGTGAAGCGGAACGCGGGGTGCATCAGCGCCAACACGACGAAACTCCCCGCGAAAATCAACAACATGCCGATGATCCGCCCGCGAATCGTGCCGGAGTTCAGCACCAGCCGTTCCAGACAGTACGCAAACGGGATCAGCAGCAGCAGGTAGAACAGCACGCCCCGGATCATGTTGTTGGCAGTGTTCAGCAATTCGCTGTAGGCGCGGCTTTCCAGCGCCCAGCCCCGCTCCGCCGCGACGCGGTAGGTCTGGTAATCCTCGGCTTCCAGGGCCGTCTCCGCCAGGTCCAGATACTGCTGCGCCTCCTCGTGAATGGTGCGCACGCGCGGGTTGTTGATGCCCTGGCGCTCGAAATTGCGTATCCGGTCCTCATTCAAGAACCACATGCCGCGCGCCCCGTGCAGCACCCACGAGGGGATTGTCTCCAACTCGCCCAGCACATAGCCCGTGCCGATCGGGTCCTCGGCGCTGTTATTGATGAGGATCAGCCGTTTCTCCAGAAAGCCGAAGCCGAGCGTCAGGCGCACGCGCAGCGTCGGGTCCGCCCAGATGCTGATGCAGTTTTCCTCCGGGTCCCCGCGCCAACTGTCGCTGTAACTGCCACCCCACTGGAACGGCGGACTTTCCGTGGACACATCGAGGACAGTGATCTCCGTCAGGCTCACGAACCCGCGCGGCTCAGTCAGGCCCGACAAGGTCACCGCCTTGCAGGGGAAGGTCACGAGGTTGCAGTGCTCCACGCGCTGCACCGGCAGAATCGTCGAGGGGTAGTCGTCCGGACGCGCGCGATCAATGCCGAAAATCGTGGACCCATCCGCCGCGATGGCGTCACTCGGCGCGCCGCCGCGCGCCAGCACCGCCAGGTATTCCCGTTCGGCATCCGGGTTTTCCGTTATGAAACGCTGCGAAGCAAGGCCGTAGGCCTCCAAATAAAGCACGCTCGATGGAAGATGGATGGTGGACTGCATCAATCCGTCAAAGGTATAGCGTCCTTCCGCGTCTGTAAGCACGACCGGCACCCCGCGCAATCCCATCAGGTGCTTGTCGGCGCGATAAGTCTTGTAGGTGACGGCCGCGCCCTGCAGCGGGCGATTGGGGGTGTAGTCGCGCTGTTGGTCCAGCCAGACCACCCGCCCCTGCACCCGGGCGACTTTGTTTTCCAAGGGTGAACTGACAAAGGGGCCTTTCCAGTAGGCCAAGGCCAGGGCGATCTTGGCGAGTCCCACCCGCTCCCCCGGCACGTGCAGGAGTTGCTGCGCGAAGAGGTCCAGCCGCATGCGGTCTGTGGTGTCGCCGGGCGTATCCACAAAGCGCCGGTCGTCGTTGATGGTGCTGAGCGTCACGCCGGGCATGCCCGCCAGCGTCGGCAATTCACTGGCGAACGGCGCTTGATACGGGAAATAGGTCCACCAGCCGCGCCCCAGCGTCATGTTGATGCAGTCCACAAAGGACGTGACCGTGTGCACGGTCACTTCTTCGTAGTCGGTCATGAAACTCTTGGCGAAATCGTCCAGTTTCAGCGCGAGCGTGCTGAATTTGGGGCGGAGGATGTGCTCGAACTGCGACCGGAAACGCCCGACACAGAAAATGCCCATCCGGTCCGACCGGCTGGACAGGTCAAGCCCGATGAACAATCCCGGACGCCCCATCTGCGCGATCAGCGAATCGCGTTCCGCCGGCGGCCAGCCGTGTTCCAGGCCGTCCATCAGGGTGCGCGTGAAGTGCGTCATGCCGGCCATGGCCTGGCCGTGCCCGCCCGCGAAAAGCAGATAGATGGGCCGGGGCGGGACTTCCGGCAGGTCGCTTATGTATCTTGCCAGTTCCAGCAACACCGCCGGGCCGCAGGCCTGCTCCGCGCCGGGCGCCAAATCCGGCACGGTGCTGATGCTGTCGTAGTAGGCGTGGAATATGATCGGCGTGCGGTCCAGGGCCGGGACGCGCCCGGGCGGCGCGCCGGGACTCAGCCGCGCCAGCAGGTTGCGCGCGGCGACCTGTTGCCAGTCCATCACGCAGTGGATGACGGCTTCAGTGTCCGGCATGGCGAGCAGCGCGTCGAGCGCCTGCAGGTCGGGCGCGGCCACGAAAAAACGCGGCAGGTTCGCAGGCACCGTCAGGAATTTCTTGCGCGCCTGGTAGCCCGTGCCGCGATCATCTTCGCGGAAGATCACCGCCTTGCCGCCGAACTCCAGCACGCTCAGCCATTCCGCGTCGCTGTCCCAGTTCATCACCACGATGGCGTCGCGGATGGTCTTGCCGTGAATCTCCGGTTCCGTGCCGCGTCCCGCGTCCACCAGCGGGCCGCGCACGCCCTCCGCCGGGGTGTGGCCCGTGCGCACCAGGTTCGGCCAGAGCGGATGCAGGGGGATGCGCACCCGGCCTTCGGACGTCTCCGCTTCCAGGTAGGCGTGTTCCACCACGGGCGCGGCCACCGGAAACTCCTGCACGAAAAAATCCGTCAGGCCGATCCGCTCCAGTTCCTTGCGGATATGCGCAAACGCGGCGTCCGCGCCGGGATAACCGCTCATGCGCGACGGCGCGGCGCTCAGGGTTTCGATGTGCCGGGCGATGCGGTCCATGTTCAGGTCGTCGGCCACGCCGAAATCCGGAATTTCGATGGTGAGCGGGCTGGGCCGCCCCACCCACGCGGCCCCCGCGATGGTGAGCGCGATCGCCGCTATCGAAGCCAGAATCCAGCGCATGCAAAATCCTTCAGGGCGCGATCAGTGCGCCAATGTGCTGTCGGACCGGTCGGACATGTCCGACTGGTCCGACTCCCATCACCAAACACCAAATGCCATTTCACCGCCCCACGCCCATCTTCCTCACCCCCAGAAATGATAGACCTGCGTATTGGCGATGGACCCGTAGATCATCCACAAACTCCCCACGGTGAACTCGCCCAGCACCAGCCCGACGAAGAACGGCATGGCTTCGCGGTAGAGGCGCGCGCCGCCGTAGCGCGTGATCAGCGCCTTCAGCAGCCAGCCCGCGAAGATGCAGAACCACAACTTGTCCATGGACCAACTTGTGGCCGTGGCGTAGCCCACCGGGTGCCAGAGCCACCAGGTGAAGCGCATCCGCAATGCGCCCAGGAGCAGCGCAAACGCCAGCCCGATCCCCGTCGCGCCCGTCGCCGCGAAGCGCGGCTTCTGCGGGAAACTGATCCACGCCGCCATCTTGTTCCAGGCTTCCGAGGCGAAGGCGTCGCCCGCCGGGCGTCCGCTGTAGCCGTGGACATACAGCGCATGCAGCACCGCCCAGATCGCCGCCAACGAACCCACCACCACCGCGATCATCATCGCTTTCATGATCGATCGCGCAAGAATCCCGTTGACCTGCGCCAATTTGAAGCCTTCCATGCTGTGCGCGGAGAAATGCGACCGGTAGGCCCGGTTGAACCAGAAAAACATGGTGAACGCCGCGATGTTATGGTGGCCGAGGCTGTGCGTGCCCGCCGCGTTATGGATCAGCACATCCGGCCCCAGCGCATGCAGGTCGTGCGCGGGCGGCCCCAGTTCGGCGCGCATCCGCGCAATCGCTATCGAATACAGGAAAAAGATCAGGAAGAAAATGACCATCAGGTGCCACGCCGCCCCCAGCAGGCACCCTTGAATAATCAGCACCGCGGAGCAGCACACAAAGACCGCCAGCGTCATCCGGTAGCCCATCGGCTCCCGGCTGTCATCCGCGCCGCCCGGCAGGCCCAGAATCCGCCGCAGCACCCCCATGAAGTGCCGTCGTGACAACCAGATCGCCAGCAAACCCAGGGCCAGGTAGCCGCCCGCCGCCTGCTCGTGGATGAAGGGGAAGCCCGGCAAATCATGGATGCCCAGCGACGCCGCCAGCACCAACTGCAACCGGAAAAAAATATAGAAGAACCAGCAACTGAAGGCAAGATCGGTCGGCATGAAATAAGTCAACCCAATCACGAACGGATACAGGTTGACCTCGGTCGTCGCAATCGCGTTCCAGGGACGTTCTACGAAATAATCCCGGAAAGTGAACGCACGGACAATCGGGATTTCCGGAAGGTTGGGATAGAAGTACTGAAACCCGTTGTTGATGTCAATCACCCCCACCAAACAGAACGCGATCCAGAACAGGCGGCTCCGCAGCAGTTCCCGCAGGCCCGTCGCCAGCATCATCGGAATCTGGATCACGGGGAAACTCAGTTTTTCCCGTTCCGTCCAATGCTGCCGGAAAAATATGTTGATGGTCAGCAGCGCCCCCATCAACGCCATCAGAAACACAAACCAGAACGCCAGCGGCGCCGCCCACGCCAGCAACACATTCCACCGATACAGCGACGCATTGCCCACCGCCAGCCCGTTCAACGCCTCCTGATCGCCCCCCAGGATCGCCCACGATGGGATGTATTGCAGCACCACCGCTTCCCAGTTGTTCTGGGGGTTCGCGAAATAATTGGGAAAACCCAGCATGGGGATCATGACCTGGAGCAGGTCGTGGCTGCAGAAGGAGCCGGCAATCGCCAGCATCATGTAAATGGTCATCAATTCGCCGGGTGTCAGCGCCGCCTGTGGCCAGCGGTTTTCCACCGCCAAATTGACCAAGGCAATAAGAAAGATGACAAAAGTGACATGAAAGAAGAGCGAAATCGCTGTCGAATGTCCCGAATACCAGATCAATTCCGCCTGCACCACCCACAACGCCAGGATCGGCATCAACGCGCAGGCGATGCCGATGGCCCGCCAGGTAACAAAGCGCTCGGCCTTGTCCATCGCTTCGACGGGGGCGACAGGCGCATCGGGGGGCGAAGATTGCGGCGCCGGCGTCGCCGTCCGTGCGCGATCTTCTTCACCCCGTCGGGCCAAAGGCTTATCTCCCCGCCGATTCGCGGCGTAGTTCGCGCCTCTTTCCGGGCGCGATATCCCTCGTTATCTCATGCCTGCGCTCCGAATCCCGGCAAAATAAGCGCCCACCGACCTTGCGCCCACCGGCAGACCGGAGTTTCTCTCCCTCCCAAAGGGCATCCATTGAAAAGAAAAACAAATTGTAACAAATGTCCCACGACATGGGCAATTGATTGCGCGCCGGTATTTGTTTCTTTGTTCCTTATGGGCTATGCTTGGCGAAGCCGTTGCTGCTGTGCCCGCTGCTTGGCGGGTCGCCCGGCGGCGTGGCTTCCACCTTTGCGCAATGATAAAGTTGCGTTCATTGTTTGTGTTTGCGTACCCCGCGACACCAGGAAAGGGATGCTTTCTCATTAATGGCCAAAAAGGACAAGAAAGAAGAACAACGCGCTGAAACGGGCCGGGCGGCCAGACGATACGTTCTGTTCGTGAGCGGCGTGGCATTGATCGTCGCGGGCATCTGGCTGGTGATGTGGAGCCAGCGCATCCGGCCGGGAGGCGTGGATTGGATTTGGTGGGCGGGCATTGTGGTGGCGGCAGTGGGCGGGCATGGCTGTCTCTTCAGCGGCATGTCGCGGGCGCAGGCGGTGGAATGGCTCAAAAGCGAAGCGGTTGCGCTGGGGGTGGCGCTGATGATTCGCTGGCCCATCGCGGAACCCTACCGCATCCCGTCCGGCTCGATGGAACCCACACTGCACGGCGATGATCGCTTTGGGCGGGGCGATCGCGTCTTCGTGAACAAGTGGATTTACGGCGTGCGTTATCCCTTCATGAACAAGCGCATCTGGCATGGGGCCGCGCCGCAGCGCTGGGATATTGTGGTCTTCAAGGCGGTGCGCAGGGACGCCGTGCACAAGACACTGGTCAAGCGCATCGTCGGCATGCCGGGCGAGCGCATTCAAATCCGCGACGGCAAAGTCTATGCGAACGACGTTCCCCTGGAATTGCCGGACGCCATGCCCCAAGACGCTTTTTACACATCATCTCCCAGCGCATTCAGCGGCATGATATACGGGGTCCGACCGGAAGACGAGTACTCGGTGGTGCCTGAAGGATACTATCTTGTCCTTGGCGACAACAGCGCGAACAGCGCGGATGGCCGCCACTTCGGCTGGCTGCCAAACGAGAACATTGTCGGGCGCGTCGCTTGCATCTGGTGGCCGCCGACGAGGTGGCGCGATTTTACCGGCTTCTCGAAAACGCTGTGGTGGCGCACCCTCGTGGCGCTGACATTGCTGTGGCTTTTTGTCCGCCTCTTCCTCGGCCGGTCGTGGGGCGCGCGCAATCCCGAGGGACGGGGTGTCAACCACTATTTCATCGCATTCTGGCCGCTGGGACTGCGCGTCCCCTTCACGCGCTGGTGGCTGTGGCGGCGGGGGCGCGTGCAACGCGGCGATTTGGTCATCTACCACCCGCAGGGGGAGCGGGCGAAAGAAGTGGGCCAATTGATGGGACGCATCGCGGGATTGCCCGGTGAGAAAGTCACCATTACCGACGGCCGCCTCCACATTGACGGCACGCCGTTGGACCAGCCCGCCGCCCTGGCGGCGGCGCATTTCGCG